>NZ_JBIBGE010000005.1:0-249230 GCF_042956345.1 Pseudomonas sp. NPDC008258 | reverse complement strand
ACCAATACTAATTGCCCGTGAGGCTTGACCATATAACACCCAAGCAATTTGCTCATGCAGATTGCGGTGGTGAAGACGAAAGAACCGAAAGTTCGCAACCACAAATTCACATATCCGGATTCGCTGGGCTGTCCATCTGGACATTCTGGCTACAGAATTTCTTGACGACCATAGAGCATTGGAACCACCTGATCCCATCCCGAACTCAGCAGTGAAACGATGCATCGCCGATGGTAGTGTGGGGTTTCCCCATGTGAGAGTAGGTCATCGTCAAGATTCATTTCGCAAAACCCCTATCTGCGCACGCAGGTAGGGGTTTTGTCTTTGTGGGCCAAAAAAAGTCCCCTGGCCTCACAACAATCCCTGTGGGAGCGGGCACGCCCGCGAAGCAGGCAACGCGGTGGATGGCACCGGCTTTGCCGGTGTTCGCGGGCGCGCCCGCTCCCACAGGGACCGCGCCCGCTCCCACACTGAGCGTATTTTTGCCCCCAGACTGCGACAATATTACCGTTACATAAACGTGACTTTCGCTCGGCTACCCTTCGTCAAGACTTTGGTTCAGGGCACTCCTGCCCCTGGACCTGGCGATGCCAGCGCACCGTGCTGCGCATTTCCGGACTTCCACCGTCCCATCACTTGAGGTAGCAAGCAAGATGGCCAAGGCCGCCGATGTCGTTGTGCAATGCCTGGAAAACGAAGGTGTCGAGTATGTATTCGGCATTCCCGGTGAGGAAAACCTCGACCTGCTCGAATCCCTGCGCAAGTCGAAGATCAAGCTGGTACTGACCCGTCACGAGCAGTCTGCAGGTTTCATGGCTGCCACCTATGGCCGCCTGACCGGCAAGACCGGCGTCAGCCTGTCGACCCTCGGCCCTGGTGCCACCAACCTGGTCACCGCCAGCGCCTACGCCTACCTGGGCGGCATGCCGATGATGATGATCACCGGGCAAAAGCCGATCAAGAAGTCCAAGCAGGGCCGCTTCCAGATCATTGACGTGTGCGGCATGATGGACCCCATCACCAAGTACACCCACCAGTTCGCCTCGGCCGACAACATCCCGTCGCGCATGCGCGAAGCCTTCCGCCTGGCCGAAGAAGAAAAGCCGGGTGCGGTACACCTGGAGCTGCCGGAAGACATCGCCGCCGAGCAGACCGACGCATTGCCGATCCCGCGCAGCCTGCACCGCCGCCCGCTGGCCGAGCACGTGGCCATTGAGGCTGCTGTCGAGAAGCTGCAGAACGCCCGTAACCCGATCCTGGTGATCGGCGCCGGTGCCAACCGCAAGATGACCGCCAAGGTCCTCAAGCAACTGATCGACAAGACCGGCATCCCGTTCATCACCACCCAGCTGGGTAAAGGTGTGGTCGACGAGCGCCACCCACGCTTCCTGGGCAACGCCGCGCTGTCGTCGGGTGACTTCGTGCACCGCGCCGTCGAAGCTGCCGACCTGATCGTCAACATCGGCCACGATGTAATCGAGAAGCCGCCGTTCTTCATGGTGCGTGGCGGTACCGAAGTCATCCACATCAACTTCCGCTCCGCCGAAGTCGATGCCGTGTACTTCCCACAGGTTGAAGTGATCGGCGACATCGCCAACGCCGTGTGGCAGATCAGCGAAGCGCTGACCGACACCTCGCACTGGGATTTCACCCGCCTGCTGGCCATCCGTGAGGCCAACGAAACGCAGATTGCCGAAGGTGCTGACGACAACCGCTTCCCGGTCTACCCGCAGCGCCTGGTTGCCGACATCCGCCGCGTGCTGCCATCCGAAGGCATCGTTGCCCTGGACAACGGCATCTACAAGATCTGGTTCGCCCGTAACTACAAAGCGCACAAGCCGAACACCGTGCTGCTGGACAACGCCCTGGCGACCATGGGCGCCGGCCTGCCATCGGCCATGGCTGCGCACCTGGTTTACCCGGACCGCCCAGTGATCTCGGTATGCGGCGACGGTGGCTTCATGATGAACAGCCAGGAACTGGAAACCGCAGTCCGTCTGAACATGCACGTCACTGTGGTGATCCTGCGTGACGACGGCTACGGCATGATCCGCTGGAAGCAGGCCAACATGGGCTTCACCGATTTCGGCCTGGACTACGGCAACCCGGACTTCGTCAAGTACGCCGAAGCCTACGGTGCCAACGGCCACCGCGTGGAAAGCGCCGAAGGCCTGCTGCCGCTGCTGGAACACTGCATCAAGACCCCGGGCGTGCACGTGATCGACTGCCCGGTCGATTACAGCGAAAACGACCGCATCCTCAACAGCGAGCTGCGCCAGCGCGCGCTGGCGGTGTAGGACGTAACGACCAAATCGCTGGCTGGCACCCTCAGGTATCACACGATCCTGTAGGTACCAGCTGGTGGTGTATAACAACCCCCTTACGCATCTCGCAAGTGGTCATTCTCAGGTTCTTCGACTGATCGAGAACATGAGAACATGACCATTGGTTCTACACACAACCATCCCGCCGATCTGGCCATCGACCCATCGCTGCCCATGCAGCCTTGGGCCGCACGTTTCCCTAATCCACCAGACCTCTGCTTTGACTATCGCCGTCTGGTCGAACAAGAGCAAGGCGTGGCTCGTGCCACACAGCCCGATCACCGCATTTGTATAGTCGGTGCCGGCGTTACCGGTTTGACCGCGGCCCGAGAATTATTGCGCTGTGGATTTAACCGTATCACCTTGATCGAGCAGTCCCGACGTGTGGGCGGGCGACACTTGACGGTCGTGAACAACCCTGGAAGCCACAAGCAACCTGTAACCCCTTTTGAAATGGGGGCCATGCGCATGCCTTTCTTCAATAGGACAGGAGAGCCACCTAAGGATGGCCGCTCGCTTATGGCGTATTACGCCAAGCTGTTCGAGCTACGGATTTCCGATTTCCCCAATCCAGGCACACCTTGGGTAAATGCCACGGGTATTTATCTTCGTGAAGGACAACTGAATGGTGAGGGAGAGCCGGCGCTGTTGGTCTGGCGTAATCCGTCAGGGGAAGCATCGCCACCGTCGGCTGTCTTGCAGCAGGTCTACGAGAAATGGCGCAGTTTTGCTGAACGGTTTGCTGAACATATTTCCAAGGTCTATGGCACGCCTGGCTGGGAGCCGATATGGCAGGCTATCGTTGAGCGCTATCACCGATTGTCGTTCAGGGATTTGGTGCACTTGCCCGCCCTCGTTGCCTGGGATCCTGAAAGCCCCGGTGACTTTGGCGGTTTGGGTATGAGCAGTGAAGAGTCAGCCATTTTCTACGCAATCGGTATTGGCGACGGCAGCTGGGGAGCATTTTATGATGTTTGCTGCCTGTACCCGCTACGGACGGCAATCTTTGGCTTCAGCAGCCATTTGCAGTTGGTGCATGGCCGTGTGGATTCACGGGGCGTGCCTTACGCTGCTCCGCATCTTGAAGCCAACACTGTACCTGATAGCAGGGGATTACCGTTTCAAGCACCTGCTTATCTCGGAATTGCCGCCATGGACGAAAGTCTTTTGTACCTGGACGCTGGCATGAAGGGGATCTCGTTGTATGAACACCTGCTGAAAAGAGATGACGGTTTGCTGACAGATACGTCAGTGTGCGCGGTGCAGAAACTGGAAAATGGCCGTGTTCGGGTCGGATATCGCTGGCAATGCAGTGATCCGGCTCACGAGAATACCGAGTATGAAGACTTCGACAGCGTGATCATGACCACTCCTTCATGGCTGATCGAAACCAACATCCGCCTCAGCGGCTTCACTTGCCAGATGTTGCCGCAGTCGATTATCGATGCCTGGAAGCATGCTCACTGGGAGACAAGCTGCAAGGTCTATGCACCACTGAAGAAAAGCTTCCTCGACCGCAAGCCGATGCCGCAAATCCTGATTACCGATAGCTTTGTTCACGACGTCTATGCCTATCGGTACAACGACAGCTATCCAGACGATTGCATTCTCCTCAGTTATACGTGGGAGGATGATGCGACGAAATTGGCAGCCTTCTCGGATGAAGAGTTGGCGGCAAAATGCCTGAAGGAGCTCGATCGGATTCTTCTGCGGTGCAGCAATGTGGGTGAGGCTATATCGCCCTATATCGATACCCGAAATATTTGCATACAGCGTTGGGTCACCGACCGAAATGCGCTCGGGTGCGCGAAGTTGTACAGGGCGGGTACCTACTTTGATGCGGTCAGCTTGATGAAGTACAACCGCGATCTGAGTGCGAGTTCAGGGTTGTATCTGGCTGGAGAGTCCTTCTCGGTTGACGCCGGATGGACCGAGCCGTGTTTGCGCACGGCAATTGATACGGTCATCAACCTCTGCAACAACACTTCAGCGCAATTCAATGGTGGCTTCACCCTTGAGCACTACCCACATTACCAAGTTGGGAAATAGCGGCGTACCGGGCGGTTTGTAGGGGGAGTCCTACTGTGATTATGTGGTTTTCCTTTGGTCCCATAGGACCCTCCTGACTGTCGTCCCCTGGCCCAACATCGCTTTACTGGCGTCCTTCCAAAACAACCACAAAAGGAAGCCGCCATGTCTGAATTCTGTTCCTCCGTCAGCCCTGTACGTGTCGCTGTCATCCAGTACGACCCTCAGGTCGGTCTTGATCACTGTGAGCGCAATTTGGGCAGAGGTCTGGCACTGGCCCGACGCGCAGCGCGCGAAGGGGCCAACCTGATCGTACTGCCTGAGTTGGCGAACACCGGCTACACCTTCAACTCCCGTGCCGAAGCCTATGCACATGCAGAGACGCTGCAGGACGGGCCCAGTCTGAAAGCCTGGGCGGACTTCGCCAGGGAGTACCAGGTTTACCTGGCTGCAGGTTTTTCCGAACGCGACGGGTTGAAGCTCTACGACAGTGCTGTACTGTTTGGCCCTGAAGGTCGGCTTGGGCACTACCGTAAGGCGCATCTTTGGAACCAGGAAAAACTCTGGTTCACCCCCGGCGATTTGGGGTTCCCGGTGTTCGAGACGCCGATCGGGCGGATCGGCCTGCTTATATGCTGGGACATCTGGTTTCCGGAAGTCCCGCGTCTGATGGCTGCTCAAGGTGCAGACATCATCTGCAGTCTCAATAACTGGGTATGGACCCCACCCCCGCTGTTCGATGATGCAGGGCGCTGCATGGCCTCGTACCTGACCATGACGGCAGCGCATGTCAACAACGTTTATATCGCCGCCGCGAACCGTGTCGGGAGCGAGCGCGGTGGGCGCTTCCTGGGCTGCTCGCTGATCGCCGGTACCAACGGCTGGCCGATCGGCGAAGTGGGGAGCGCAGAGGCCGAAGAGATTCTCTATGCCGATGTAGATCTCAGCAGTGCACGCTCGGCACCGATCTGGAACAGCCTCAACGATCTGCCTCGGGACCGGCGTACCGACCTCTACGATGCGAACCTTGGCTACCGCTTGCACGCGCCTATGCCACGTTGAGGAGTCGCAAATGAACACGCTCCTCTTCTCACGACAGCAGCGTTGGCCCATGTTGATTTTTGCCTGTCTGCTGGTGGTTCTCGCTGCGAGCCTTGCCCATGGCCAATGGCCGGATTACGCATTTATGGTGGCAACGCTCGATCAGCCTCTTAGCCGCTTGCGCTGGATCGTCGGTGATATCAGTGAAGTAGCATTCTACAAGCACGAACTGCCTGCACTGGGGTTGTTGTCAGGCGCTTGCCTGGCGCACTGGGCCCAATTGCGAGGGTATAGCTGGCAGGGCTTTGCCATCTGCTACGGCAGCGGGCTGTGGCCATGGGTATTCACCAGTTCGCTGTTGGGCCTGCTGCTCAGTCATGCGTTGTGGGGATGGACCTTGGGCAGTGGCACCTGGCAGCCCACCTTCGTCGCCTTCGTCTCGTTGCCGGCCGCGATGGTATTGCTGTTTGGTGCGGGCTGGCGGGTGACGATCACTGGTGCACTACTGGGGGCGCTACTGGTAACACCGGCCAGCCTGCTGATAGTCAACTACCTGTGCTATCCCTTGCAGTTGCCAACGGTAGTCGGCAACGTGAGTGGCATGGCGGTGGCAAGTGTCGTGGCGTTCATGCTGTGCAAGCGCTTTCCTGCATGGGTACGCCGATGCCACGAACCCACCTTGGTGGAACCGGCCGTCAACCAGCCAGACTACGGTGTAGTCTGGACTTTGCGGCGCGTCCTGGCCGATTTCAGCGAAGCTCCATTCTTGGGTAACGAACTGGCCAGCCTCGGGCTGTTGCTGGGCGTGTTGCTGGCCTCCCTGTTGGCCCCGGCTGCACCTTCATACGGTTCGATGCTGGTGATGGAGATAGTGGCCGGGCAGGCCTTGGCATCCTTCGTCGGGGTCGTATTCTGGCGCGAACAGTGGAGAGCCCGCGGCTGGTACCCCACCTATATTCCAATTGTGTCGATCGTCCCTGCCGCAGTGCTGACGCTAGGCGGCAGCTGGCAAGTGGTGGTGAGCAGCGCAGTGCTGGGTGCGCTGGTGGCTCCGCCACTGGCGGTGGCGATCACTCAGCGGCTGCCGGCCTATGTGCACGGCTACATCGGCAATGTGGTATCGATGGCCATCAGCACGTTGGCGATCGTACCGCTGATCGGCTTACTTGTGGGGGGCGAAGCATGATTGAACATTTGAGCCTGCCCAGGCTGTCGATAGCGAGCCTTGGGGGCACGGTCAGTATGCGAGCCGGGGTTGCCGGGTGCGGTGTGAAGCCAACGCTGGACTGCGAGCAGCAATTGCTCCAGATTCCCGAGTTGCGCGAGATGGCGCAGTTGAACGTTGCTTCTTTGTGTCTGGTCCCTAGTGCATCGCTGGACTTCGCAACGATGCTGGAAGTGCTGGAATGGGCGCGGCGCGAGGTGGAGCGCGGAGCCCAGGCCGTGGTAGTGAGTCAGGGAACAGATAGCCTGGAGGAAACGGCTTATTTGCTGGATTTGCTATGGCCATTCGATGCCCCATTAGTCATGACCGGTGCGATGCGTTCGGCCAGCCAGCCGGGCAATGATGGCCCGGCCAACCTGCTGGCTGCAGCTCAGGTTGCATTGGCACACGGCAGCTGCGGGCGAGGTGTGCTTGTGGTGATGAATGATCAGGTTCACTCCCCGGCAAGGGTTCGCAAGACGGCCAGCATGGCGATAGCGGCGTTCGAATCGCCCGACTGTGGCCCATTGGGTGAAGTAGTGGAAGGGGTGGTGGTATATCGGCATCCGCCAGGGCGACGGGAAGTACTGCCGTTACCCCATCGCACCGACCAGCGCGTTGCCTTGCTCGAAGCCTGTCTGGATGCAGACACGGCGCTGCTGCAGGCTGTGGCCACATTGGGCTATGAAGGGTTGGTCATTGCCGGCTTCGGCGCCGGGCATGTCGCCGCCAATTGGAGCGATGTGCTGGGGCATCTGGCGCCTACCTTGCCAGTGGTTGTAGCCACGCGCACAGGGAGTGGGCCAACAGCCCGGACAACCTATGGGTTTGAGGGTGCAGAGATCGACCTGCAAAAAAAGGGCGTACACATGGCTGGGCAACTCTGCCCACGCAAGTGCCGCATCTTGCTGTGGCTGCTGATTGGTACCAATCGGCAACATGAACTGCAGGCCTGGTTGCACGCCTGAACTATCTGCCCGTGCGCTAGCTCACGCGGGCAGCTCTTCCGGCGTTGCTGTGCTAGGGTGCTCCCACTTTTGCTTTTCAGGATTCTCACCCCATGCTCCCTGCACTCAGCCCAAAAGAACTCGACCGTCTCGAAGACCTGCTGATCACCTACGGTAATGACTACTCGGTGCTCAACCTGGCCGAGCTCAACGGATTTTTCACTGCACTGGCCAGCTCGGCATCCACCGTCACGCCGGAGTATTGGTTGCCTGCGGTGGCCGGTGGCAAGGTACCAAAGTTCAAGAAGCCAGCGCATGAAGAAGCCTATGTGGCGCTGATGCTGCGCTATGCCAGCCAGGTAGCAGAAACGCTGGGCGACGATGTCGAACAGTTCGAGCCCCTGTTTGAGGAGAGCGAAGGCGAGGAGGGCACCGTCATCGTGATGGAAGAGTGGTGCTTCGGCTACATGCGCGGTACCCAGGTCGCCGGCTGGAGCGAGTTGCCGCCCGAGCAGGACCAACTGCTCAAGGCCATTTCGCTGCATGGGCTGGAGGATAATTTCGAGCTGCTGGATCAGATGTCTGAACAGGATATTCAGGCGTGTGTTCCTCAAGTGATTGATGCAGCACGTAAGCTTTACCGTTACCACCGCCTGCAGAATTGACGCTGATGACAAACGCGATTACCGGTCCAGAACTGGACGAGCTGGGAGAACTGCTATTCAAGTATGGCAACGATGACGCCATTCTTGATATCAGCGAGCTCGATGGCTTTTTCAACGCCCTATGCAGCTCGCCGCGCCTGGTAACACCGAGTGAATGGCTGCCGGAGGTATCCGGTGGAGAACTGCCTCGGTTCAAAACCAAAGCTCAGGCTCAGCGCTACATGGATCTGCTCATCAAGTTCTACAACACTGTCGCAGTGATGCTCAGCGAAGCCGGTGACGAGTTGGACTTGCTCTTCGAGGTCAGAGATACCGAGCAGGGTCAGATCGTAGTGCTTGAGGAATGGTGCTTCGGGTACATGAGGGGCATTCGACTTGGGCAGTGGGAACCGTTGCCTGCCACTCTTCAAGTCCATCTTGACGCGATAGCCATGCACGGCATGGAAGAAAATTTATCCATCCTTGACAAGATGAGCCTGGATGAGCACCAGGCGACTGTTCCGTTGGTAGTCGATGCTATACATGTGCTTTATCTGTACCAACGCCAGCAGCGATTGGCTTGAGTGGCTATCACAGGGTGTTCATTTTAAAGACGGTGTTCGCCTTCTCGGTGTAACCCGCCCCCACAGGGATCATACCGTAGCTGTGGGAGCGGGTTCACCCGCGAAGAGGCCAGCAGCACCGGCACACAAATAGCTCAGAACCCCAGGCTTACCGTCGCCACCAGCGATGCCGGCTCACCCGCATAATTCCCCGCACTGGAAATGGTCTCGATGTAGTCCTTGTCCAGCACATTGCGTGCGTTCAGCGACACCCGAAGGTGCTCGTCGAAGTCGTGGAACACACTCAGGTCCAGCCGCCCGTAACCACTGGCGCTGTAGCTGTTGGCCAGGTCGCCATAGCGCTTGCCGGCAAAGAATACGCCCGCACCAAAGCCAAGCCCCTGTAGCGGTCCATCCTGTAGCTGATAGGTCGACCATAGCGAACCACTGACCACTGGCACCCCCTCCAGCCGGTTGCCTTCCTCATAGCGCGTATCCTCGACCAGCTTGGCGTCGAGTACCGCGATGTTACCGATCACGTTCCAGCCGTCACGAATCTCGCCGCTTACATCCAGCTCGACGCCACGCACCCGCTGCTCGCCCGTCTGGATCGAATAACTGCTGTCCAACGGGTCGTTGGCCGCCAGGTTCTTGCGGCGGATCTCGAACGCCGCCAGCGTCGCCGACAGGCGCTCGGGGATGATGTCGTACTTGGCCCCGACTTCGTATTGCACACCGGTCTCCGGGTCGAGCACGCTGCGGTCCCGGGTCAGGCGGTTCTGCGGGGCGAAGGAGGTGCTGTAGCTGAGGTACAGCGCCAGGCGCTCGGTGGGCTGATAGACCAGTCCGGCGCGAGGGGAGGTATCGGATGGATCGATGTCGATATCGCTGTAGTTGCCCGTCTCGGTGTAGTTGCGGTTGCGTTGCTTGACCTGGTCATGGCGCACACCCAGCAGCAGCTTCCATTGCTCGCCCAGGTCTATCTGGTCCTGCACGTATACACCGTAAGTTTCCTGATCGAAGCGCGAGTCCTCGCCAAAGCGGAAAAGCCCTGGCTGTGCGCCATGCACGGGGCTCCAGATATTCAGCGGGGCGACATCGGCACGCAGCATGGTCACGCTGCGCCTCCCCATTACCGACTCCACCCCCGCCAGCAACTGATGCGCCAGCCCGGCGGTGGTGAAGCGTGCGACCGCCTCGAACTGGGCGCTGAGCGAGCGCTGGGTTTCGTCAAAGTCGGTAGCACGGCGGGTCAGGGTAAAGCCGTCTTTCTCCAGCGTGCGCTGAGAAATGTTGAGCATGGTCTTGTTCGACTTGTCCCAACGGGTGACCTGGCGCAGGGTCAGCCAATCGTTCAGGTCGTGTTCCAGCTTGAACCAGGCGGCGGTCTTGTCGCTGTTGCTGTGTGACCAGGGCTCTTCCAGGAAGACCTTGTGCCGGGAGTCGACGCGGTTGCCGATCACCTGTAGTCCGCGGTCATACTGGGCATCGGTCTCGGTGTATTCCAGGCCCATGTCTATCCGGGTGTGTTCACCTGGTGCCCACGACAGCGACGGGGCAAAGTGGCGGCGGTGGCTGTCGCGGTACAGGTCACGAAAACTGCCTTCGGTCTGGTAAGCCATGGCCAGGCTGCCGGCCACGCCATGTTCGGTCGACAGCGGCCCGCTGAGCCAGGCCTGGCCGCGCTGATAGTCGTAGGAACCGGCCTGCAGCTTGACCTGGGCTTCCGGCACCAGCGTTGGCTTGCGCGTCACCACGTTGATCAGCCCGCCCGGGTTGCCACGGCCATACAGCACCGAGGCCGGCCCCTTGAGCACTTCGATACGCTCCACGCCGGCCAGGTCGGTGAGGATTTCCGGGCGCACGGTCAGCGAGTTGGTCAGCACCCCGTCGATGGCATAGGTGGTGCCCTGAAAACCACGCACGATGAAGCTCTCGACACTGCCGCCATGGGTATTGCCACGCTGGATGCTGCTGACGTTGCTCAGGGCGTCGGCCATGCTGTTGGCCTGCTGGTCTTCCAGCACCTGGCGCGGCACTACCTGAATTGATTGCGGGATATCACGCAGGGGCGCGTCGGTCTTGGTGCCGACACTGCTGCGTGAGGCCTTGTAGCCCTGTAACGGGCCGATGGCCGAATGCCGCAGGTCGTGCAGGCCATTGATGTTGGTCGAGTCCAGTTGCAGGGCTGAGGAGGTCGGCCTGGCGCGCAGGATGTAGGTGTTACCACTTTGCGGTACAGCCTCCAGGTGGGTGCCCTGCAGCAGTCGGTCGAAACCTTGGGCAGTACCCACGTCGCCTTGCAGGCCGGGGCTTTGCAAGTCGCCAAGCATGGCTGGGTCCAGCGGCAGGGTCACACCGGCCTGGGCAGCAAACTCGGCCAGGGCCTGGGCCAGTGGGCCGGCGGGGATGGCGTAATGACGATCGTCCTCGGCCCAGGCGAAGGGCGAGGCGATGAAGCTGGCGAGCAGGGTGAGGCGCAGATGCATGGGGCTTCCTGATGGGCTGAAAGGGTGGTTTTCAGGAAGAGGACACCTGAGGCTGATAAAACACGACACGGTCATTTTCATGTGCTGTTTTGCAGGCTTCTTCGCGGGCACGCCCGCTCCCACAGGCAGCGCGCAACATTCGAAGCTGGCGCTGTACCTGTGGGAGCGGGCACGCCCGCGAAGGGGCCAGAGGCATCACCTCAACCCTCGGCCGGTACCACGGTCACCCAATACCGCGACAGGTAATTCACCCGCAACGGAAACGCCATCGCCAGCGCCCGCAGCGCTGCATCGCTGTCTGCCAGCTGATACACCCCGGAAATCTCCAGCCGGGCCACCTCCGGCGCACAGCGTACCCAGCCATGCCGGTAGCGCCCCAGCTCGGCCAGGAAGCTCGCCAGCGGCATACGCTCGACTCGCAGCACGCCATCCAGCCAGTCCACTCTCGCCAGCGCACTGTCCACGCGCCTTACCCGGTTGGCACTGACCAGCGCTTGCTGTCCTGCCTCTATGCGTAGGGTTCCGCCTGCCCTCGGTGTAACCGCCACCGTGCCTTCCAGCACCTTCAGCTCGTCGTGCTGTTCGTACTGGCGCACGGCAAAGCGCGTGCCCAGTGGCTGGAACATGCCCCATGCCGAGCGCACCAGCATCGGCCGCGGGTCCTTGCCGGTGCTGACATACAACTCCCCCCGGCGCAGCACCAGCAAGCGTTCGCCGGCGCTGTAGCGGATGTCCACGGCGGTATCGGTATTCAGGTGCAGCTCGGTGCCGTCGTCCAGGGTCAGCTGGCGTCGTTCGCCGACGGCAGTGCTGATATCCGCCAGCAACGCATCCATCGTCCCTGTGCGTGACAGGGTCACCCCCAGCGAGCCCAGTACCACCAGCGATGTCAGCGCCTTCACTGCTGCGCGCCGGCCCAATGCCGCAGGCCGCTGCAAGGTGGAGCGGGCCACGCTGGGCGGGATCGACTGCACCTGGGCACTGAAGCGTGTCGCCAGTTGCCAGGCCCGCTCGTGTTCGGCACTGGCCGCCCGCCAGGCTGCGCATGCCTGCTGTTCGCCTTCACTGGCCCCACCTTGCAAGCACAGGAACCAGCGCGCGGCCTGCTGGGCTACGGGGCGTGATACGGGGGGCGACATCATGCCCAGCCCTCCGATGCCAGTACGATGCACTCCTCGAACGCCCGCACCAGCCAACGTTGCACCGAGCGCACGGTTACGCCCATTTCCTCGGCGATCTGTTCCTGGCTGAAACCTTCCACCTGCGCCATGAGAAACGCGCGCCGCGCTTTGCCCGGCAAGCGCGCCAGCACCCGGTCCACGCTATTCAAGGCTTCCAGCAACGCCGCCTGGCATTCGGCGCTGGGCGCCTGGTCTTGCGGCATGTTCGCCAGTGCTTCCAGGTAGGCCCGCTCCAGGGAGCGACGGCGGTAGAGGTTGAGCAGCAGGCGTCGGGCGATGGTGGCCAGGTAGGCGCGTGGCTCGCGAAGCTCGGTGGGCGGTGCGTGGGTGAGCAGTTTCACGAACGTGTCCTGGCTCAGGTCTGCGGCATCGCAGCGGTCGTTGACGCGGCGGTACAGCCAGCCTTGCAGCCAGGAGTGATGGCTGCGGTAGAGCTGCTGGATAGGCGCGCGGTCGGGGGACATGGGCAAGAGATGTTTTCGTTATTGAGAACTACTTGCATTCTATGCAAATTGGCTTTTCAGCAGCAACAGCAGTGTGTGGCCGATGCACAGGCCTATTATTTCGCCTCGCGAAATTATGGTTTCCCCACCGCACGGATTCTGCTGCCAGCCGAACAGGTGCAGCATGTGCTCCACCAGCCCATTTCGGTGCTGATCAGGAGCCAAGCCCATGTCGAACCCGATCAAGCTTTACAACTTCCCCAAGTCTGGCCACGCCCACCGCATCGAGCTGATGCTGTCGCTGCTGAACCTGCCCACCGAGTTGGTGTTCGTCGACTTGGCCAAAGGTGCCCACAAGCAGCCGGATTTCCTTGCCCTCAACCCATTCGGCCAGGTACCGGTCATCGACGACAACGGCACGGTGATCGCCGATTCCAACGCCATCCTGGTTTACCTCGCCAAAAAATATGACAACGGCACCTGGTTGCCCGAAGAGCCAGCTGCCGCCGCCCGCGTGCAACGCTGGCTGTCAGTCGCCGCAGGCCCACTGGCTTTCGGCCCGGCTGCTGCGCGCCTGGTGACCGTGTTCGGTGCCGCGTTCAACACCGACGAAGTGATAACCCGCGCCCATACCCTGCTCAAGGTGATCGACGCCGAGTTGGCCAAGGCGCCGTTCCTGGCTGGCAACACGCCCACCATCGCCGACATCGCCAACTACTCTTACATCGCTCATGCACCAGAGGGCAACGTGTCGCTGGAACCCTACGCCAACGTGCGCAGCTGGCTGGCACGTATCGAGTCGCTGCCGGGCTTCGTGCCTATGCCACGCACCGTGATCGGGCTGCAAACCAGCGCCTGACACCCCGCCCTCGGGAGGAACGCCACCATGCAACAGTCCCAGGACCAACGCCCCTCGCCCTGGCATGCGGGCGAGAAAACCCTGCAGGAAACGGTCGGTGTAGCAGAGCGCATGGAGGCGTTCGGGCAAAAGGTCATACGTGACCATATGCCCGACCAGCATCGCATCTTCTATCACCAGTTACCCTTCATGGTGGCGGCCAGCGTGGACGCCCAGGGCCGGCCCTGGGCGACGCTGCTGGAGGGGGCAGAGGGTTTCGTCAGCTCGCCCGACCCTCGCCAGTTGATGATCGACACTACCTTGCCGGCAAATGACCCCGCCACCCCGGGGCTGGTGGCAGGGCAGGCGGTTGGCCTGCTGGGCATCGAGCTGCACACCCGTCGGCGCAACCGCATCAACGGGCAGATTCGCCAGGCTGCAGGTGGGCAATTGCAGGTGGCGGTGGAGCAGTCGTTCGGCAACTGCCCGCAGTACATCCAGTTGCGTGACTATACCCGCGTCACCGAACCCGCCCAGGCGCGTGTCGATGCGGCAACACTGGATGCCAAGGCGGTCAGCATGATCCAGGCTGCCGACACGTTCTTCGTCGCCAGCTATATCGAGCATGACAACGGCCAGCGCTCGGTGGATGTTTCCCACCGTGGCGGCCGGCCAGGGTTCGTCAAGGTCGAAGGCAATACGCTGACCATTCCCGACTACGCCGGAAACCTGCATTTCAACACCTTGGGCAACCTGTTGCTGAACCCGCGGGCAGGCTTGCTGTTCATCGACTTCAACACTGGCAACGTGCTGCAACTGTGCGGGCGGGCCGAGCTGTTGCTGGAAAGCCCGGCTATCCAGGCTTTCGAAGGTGCAGAGCGGCTGTGGACGCTGGCGGTCGAGCAGGCCGTGTGGCGGCCGGCCGCGGTGTCCCTGCGCTGGGCCTTCAAGGAGTACGCACCGACCAGCCTGATGACCGGCACCTGGGCCGAAGCCGACGTGCGTTTGCAACAACGCCAGCAACAGCGCCAATGGCAGGCCTGGCGCGTGTTGCGGGTGGAGCAGGAGAGCCGAGATATCCGCTCGTTCTACCTTCAGCCGCCCGTCGACAGCACAGTGGTTTTTGCAGCCGGGCAACATGTTCCGGTGCAAATCCGGCGCGAGGGTGAAGCGGCGCTGATCCGCACCTACAGCCTGTCCAGCGCACCATCCGACGGCTATTTGCGTATTAGCGTCAAAGCCCAAGGCCCGGTTTCCCGGCACTTGCATGAGCGCATTGCGCCAGGGGATGTGCTTGACGTACGCCCACCCATGGGCAGCTTCACACTGGACTTGCAGAGTACCCGGCCGCTTGTGCTGATTGGCGCCGGCGTGGGTATTACGCCGTTGCTGGCCATGCTGCGTGAGCAGTTGAGTCAAGGGCAGCCGCGGCGCATTCACGTGTTCCATGGCGCTCGCAGCCTGGGCGACCTGCCGTTCCAGCAGGAGCTGGCGAGCTTGCGGCAACAGGCCGGTGAACGGCTGCACGTGCACCGTGCCCTGAGCCAGCCTGAAGATCATGCGTTGCTTGGGCGAGATTATGAGTTCATCGGCCGGCTGGGCATCGAGCAGGTCAAGGCGACGCTGGCACTGGACGACTACGACTTCTACCTGTGCGGCCCGGGCAGCTTCACCCAGGACCTGTATGAAGGGCTGCGCGAGGTGCATGTGCCCGATGCACGGATCCACGCCGAAGCCTTCGGCCCGTCGACGTTACGGCGGCACACGGACGGGGACCTGCCAACCTTGCAACAGCCGCCTGCGGCCAGCGAGCCCGTGCCGGTGTACTTCGCCGCATCGGCCAAGGAGGCGCGCTGGGCACCGGGGAGCGGCACGCTGCTGGAACTGGCCGAAGCGCGCGGGCTGGCGCCGGAGTTCAGTTGCCGGGGTGGCTCGTGTGGTACCTGCAAGACCCGGCTGGTCAGTGGGCAGGTGCATTACCCCAATCCACCGGCAGAGATGCCGGAGCCGGGTTCTGTGCTGATCTGCTGTGCCGTTCCGGCGAGGGTGGAGGAGGGAGGGCAGGCGTTGGTGCTGGATGCCTGAGTTACCTGGGCCGGCCTCTTCGCGGGCAAGCCCGCTCCCACAGAAATGCGCATGCCTTGAAGTTGATGCGGTCAATGTGGGAGCGGGCTTGCCCGCGAAGAGGCCATTACAGGCAACACAAAACGCCCGGATAAAAGATAATCTCGCCACCTCATAGCCCCCAGGAGCCCGCATGGACCAGATCCACCTGATGAAGGTGTTCGTCGCTGTCGGCGAGCTGGAAAGCTTCGCCGCGGCCGCCCGCCGCCTGGACATCTCCCCGGCCGCCGTCACCCGTGCCGTCAGCGCCCTGGAAGACCAGCTCGGGGTCAAGCTGCTGCTGCGCACCACCCGCAGCGTACGCCTGACCGAAGCCGGCGGCCGCTACCTGGAAGACACCCGGCATATCCTGGCCAGCATCCACGAGGCCAACGAAGCCGCTGCGGGCATCAACGCCTCCCCCAAAGGCGACCTGGCAGTTACCGCGCCGATCCTGTTCGGCAAGAAGTTCGTCATGCCGTGCATCGTCCGCTACTTGCAGCAGTATCCCGAGGTCGATGTGTCTGCCTACTTCCTCGACCGCGTGGTGAACATGGTCGAGGAGGGCATGGACGTGGCCGTGCGCATCGGTCCGTTACCCGACTCCGGCCTGAAGGCGCTGCGGGTCGGCAGGGTGCGGCGGATGTTGTGTGCCTCCCCCGACTACCTGGCCCGCCATGGCGTGCCCAGGCACCCCTCGGACCTGGCTGGCCATGCCGTGATCGGCACCACCAACCTGTCGCCCAGAGCAGGCTGGCGTTTCGGGGTAACCGAAGAGCCGACAATGGTACGCATGAAGCCACGGCTAACGGTGACCAGCAATGACGGGGCCATTGCTGCTGCCAGTGGTGGGCTGGGGATTGCCCGCCTGTTGTCGTACCAGGTTGCAGATGAGCTGGCCAATGGGCAGTTACAGGTGCTGCTGGCCGAGTACGAAGAGGCGCCCTGGCCCATCCACGTATTGCACCGGGAGAGCAAGTACGGCTCGGCCAAGGTCAGGGCCTTTATCGACATGCTGGCGCAGACGTTGCGGAGCCAGCAGCTGGATTGAGGTCGTACAACAGCGCTGGAAATGGCTTGAAATAATAATTGTTGTACGACGACCTATGACATGGCACTCTTTCACCTGAAACAATTTGTCGCAAATAGCCCTGCCGGCATTTGCGCCAATCGCTCGCCACTCTAAAAACAAGAAATTCAGGTGAACCATGAAGATGAAAGGCATCCGTTGGTGGATGGTCAGCCTTGTCACGGCTGGGCTCGTCGTCAACTACCTCGCCCGCAACACCCTCTCGGTGGCCGCCCCCACCTTGATGACCGACCTCTCCATCACTACCGAGCAATACGCCAAGATCGTCGCCACCTGGCAGGTGTGCTACGCCCTCATGCAGCCGATTGCCGGCTGGTTCATCGATTTCATCGGCACCAAGCTGGGCTTTGCCGTGTTCGCCATGGCCTGGTCACTGGCCTGTGCCGGTGCAGCCTTGGCGAGCGGCTGGCAGAGCATGGCGTTCATGCGCGGGTTGCTGGGCATGACCGAAGCCGCTGGCTTGCCAGCCGGAGTCAAGGCTACTACCGAGTGGTTCCCGGCCAAGGAGCGTTCGGTGGCGATTGGCTGGTTCAACATCGGCTCGTCGCTTGGCGCCTTGCTGGCGCCGCCGCTGGTGGTCTGGGCCATTCTGCACAGTGGCTGGCAGCTGGCGTTCGTGATCGTCGGCGTTTCCGGTGTTGTCTGGACCCTGTTGTGGATGCTGCTGTACAAGCACCCACGCGACCAGAAGCGCCTGAGTGACGAGGAGCGCGACTACATCCTGGCCGGGCAGGAAGCGCACTTCAAACAGGACACCCGCGAGAAGGGCGCGTGGAAGCGTATCTTCAAGGCCCGCAACTTCTACGCCATCGCCTCGGCGCGGATCCTCTCGGAACCGGCCTGGCAAACCTTCAACGCCTGGATTCCGTTGTACCTGATGACCGAGCGGCACATGAACATCAAGGAAGTCGCGATGTTTGCCTGGCTGCCGTTCCTGGCTGCCGACATTGGCTGTGTGCTGGGCGGTTATCTCAGCCCGCTGTTCCACCGCTACTTCAAGGTGTCGCTGTTCACCTCCCGCAAGGTGGTGCTGGTGTTCGGTGCCAGCTGCATGATCGGCCCGGCCTGCATCGGCCTGGTGGAAAGCCCGTACACGGCGATCCTGTTGCTGTGCATTGGCGGGTTTGCCCACCAGACGTTGTCGGGGGCGCTGTACTCGATTACCTCCGACTCGTTCAGCAAGGACCAGGTGGCCACGGCGACCGGCATGGGGGGGATGTGCGGGTACCTGGGGGCGGCGGTGTTTACCCTGGTGTTCGGCATTCTGGTCACGCAGATTGGTTACAGCCCGTTGTTCGTGGTACTGGCGGCGTTCGACATCGTGGCGGCGGTGCTGGTGTGGAAAGTGGCGCGCGAGGTGCGGGGTACCTCGGCTGAAAAGCCGATGGCAACGCCAGCTGAGGCACTTGCGTAGGGCTTGAGATTTTGGGGCCGCGTTGCGGCCCATCGCCGGCAAGCCAGCTCCCACAGGTACTGCACAAGGCGCCGGGCCGGTGGAATACCTGTGGGAGCTGGCTTGCCGGCGATGGGCTGCAAGGCAGCCCCAATTCCAGGCACCACCATTACAGCGCCTGATATTGCATCCTGAACCCCAGGCTCATCTCTTCCCCCTGCTGCAACAACCTCAACCCCGGCCGCCCCGGCAGGTGATGTGCATTGACCGGGTGAGTCACCGGTTCAAAGCAGAAAAACCCTTGCCCCTGCGGGCAGAACAGCAAGTAGTGCTCAGCCCCGCTGGCGCTGCACGCCAACCGATACCCGGCACCCGGCTGTTCAATCACACATTCCCCCGGCCAGCCACTGAACGCGTGATCAACCACCGTGTCGGGCAGGTTGCCCAACGTTTCAAACCGCCATTGCTCCGGCACCTCGGCCTGATACGAGGGCAGCTGCCCGTCCTCGGCCAGCCAGACCTTGCGCGCCGCTGCATGCAGCTGCGTATCCGGATACCGCGGGAAGTAAGGATGCAATCCCAACCCATACCAGTTAGCCCGCTCATCCAGGTGCTTCACATGCAGGTCCAGGTTCAGGCACCCCTCATGCAAGTGCACATCGAGCGTCGCCAGGTAGGCAAACGGCACTTCACTGTGCAGCGTCAGGCGTGCGCGTCGCTGGCTGTGGTGCTCCACCTGCCAGGCCTGCTGCCAGGCGCTGCCGTGAATCGGGTAGGGGTCGTGTTCGGTATTGGGCGCCAGTGCCTGCCAGCCTTCAGGCCTGGCAAAGCCACCCTCGGCAATACGGTTGGACCACGGCACCAATGGATAGCACCCCAGTCGCCGGGGTGTACCAGCTTCCAGCGCGGCCGAGTCGCAATGGCGCAGCAAAGCCTGCCCGGTTGCCTTCACTTCCCAGTTGACCAGGCTGGCGCCCAGTTCCGGTGCCAGGCTCAGGCGGGTCAGGGCGTCCTGCAGGTGCAGTTCGGTCACAGCCATTCAAGGCTCCTTTCACATGAACAATCAACGGGTTCGGCGGTAGGTGAGCAGCACGATGCCGCACACCACCACGGCGCCGCCGAGTAATTGCAGGCTGCCGAGTTGCTGGTCGAGCAAGGCCCAGCCCAGCAGCAGCGTGGCGATGGGCTCTACGTTCATCACAGGGGCGTTCTGCGCCATGTTCAGCCTTGGCACGCAGACAAACAGCAAGGTGAACGCCATGCCGTACAGCACCACCAGGCTGGCAAGAGCCAACCAGCCGCTGCTGCTGCCCGGCAGCGACAAGCCGGACGGCATCACGCCGCTGAAACCGGCAACCAGCATGCTGGAGAATACGATCAGCAGTGTCAGCAGGCTGCGCACGGGGCCGCGCACGGCGGCCAGCTTGTGGTCGGTGATCCACAAGGCACAGGCAAAGGCGCAGGCAGCGCCAAAGGCCAGGCTGACGCCCAGCGCCCAGTGTGGGTTGGCCGCGCCGCTGTCTGTCAGGCGTGCCGGCACATCCAGCGCCAGTACCAGGCCGCACAGGATCAGGCCCATGAACAGCACCGTGCGGCCAGTAGGCCGTGCGCCGCCCAGTGCCCAGGTGAGTAGCGCCAGCAGCATCGGGAAGGTATTGCCCACCAGCAATGCCAGGGCCACCGGAATGCGCGCCACCGCCGAATACAGGCACAGGCTCTGGGTGGCGATCAGCAGGCCGAGCAGCAGTTGCCAACGGCGGGTGCCGGTGGGCAGGCCCATGGCCTGGCGTTGCCACAGCAGCAGGCCGGCCAGCACCAGGAAGGTGATGCCCGAACGGCAGAGGATGGCCAGCAGCACGCCGGTACCGTCATCGAAGGCGATACGTGCGGCGATGTGGTTGCCGGCGAATGAGCAGGCCAGCAGGGCCAGCAGGGCGATGGCCAGCTTACGTGGGAACAGAGCGACAGCAGAGGAGGGGACAGCCATGTACAGGATCCGTTTGCAGGTAGGGCCAAGGGGGCTGCTTTGCAGCCCATCGCCGGCAAGCCAGCTCCCACAGGTACTGCGCAAGCCTTGAAAGCGGTGCGGTCCCTGTGGGAGCTGGCTTGCCGGCGATGGGCCGCAAAGCGGCCCCGCTTTTATTTACAACACCACGCTAGGCAGCCACAGCGAAATGGCCGGAATGTAGGTCACCGCCATCAGCACCAGGAACAGCGCCAGGTAGAACGGCAGCAGCGCTTTCACCGTCGATTCGATGCTCACCTTGCCAATCGCCGAGCCCACGAACAACACCGCCCCCACCGGCGGGGTGATCAGCCCGATCCCCAGGTTCACCAGCATGATCATGCCGAAATGCACCGGGTCCACGCCGATACCGGTGATCACAGGCAACAGAATTGGCGTAAGGATCAGGATCAGCGGCGCCATGTCCATCACCGTGCCCAGCAGCAACAACATGAAGTTGATGCACATCAGGATCACATAGCGGTTGTCCGACAGGGTCAGGAACGCCGTGGTGATCTTCGACGGGATCTGCATCAGCGTCATCACGTAGCCGAAGCTGGCGGCAAAGCCGATCAGGATCATCACGATGGAAATGGTACGCACCGTGCGGTGCATCAGCTTGGGCAGGTCGCGCCACTTGTAGTCGCGATAGATGAACATGGTCACGAAGAATGACCACACCACCGCCACGGCTGCCGACTCGGTCGCGGTGAACACGCCCGACAGGATGCCACCCAGGATGATGACCATGGCCATCAGGCCCCACAGCGCTTCACCGGCAATTTTCAGTGCCTGGCGCAGCGGGATCACTTCGCCCTTGGGGTAGTTGCGCTTTTTGGCGAAGATCAGGCACAGGCCCATCATCACTGCGCTCAGCAGCAAGCCCGGCATCACCCCGGCCATGAACAGCGAGGCGATCGACACCGTGCCGCCCGCTGCCAGCGAGTACAGCACCGAGTTGTGGCTGGGCGGGGTCAGCAGCGCCTGTACCGAACCGCTGACGGTGACTGCGGTGGAGAACTCGCGTGGGTAGCCCTTGCGCTCCATCTCCGGAATCAGCACCGAGCCCACCGATGCAGTATCGGCCACCGACGAGCCGGAAATCGCGCCAAAGAACGTCGAGGCCATGATGTTGACCAGCGACAGGCCACCACGCACGAAGCCCACCAGCACCCCGGCAAACGCCACCAGCCTTCGTGACATGCCGCCCTCGGCCATGATCGCGCCGGCCAGCACGAAGAACGGAATGGCCAGCAGCGAGAATTTGTTAACCCCGCTCGCCACCTGGATCATCATCGCCTGCAGCGGGATGTCGATCCACCAGGCGCCGATCAACGCCGAAAGGCCCAGGGCATAGGCCACTGGCATGCCCAGCAGGATGAGCGCAATGAAACTGCCCAACAGAATGAACGCATCCATTTACGCCGCTCCTTCGTTTTCTTCCAGTTGGTCGAAGCGCACCACCTTGCGGTGGCTCTGGTCGCCCAGCAGCAGTTTCTCCAGCACGAACACCAGGGTCAGCACACCACCCACCGGGATCGGCGCATAGGTCATGCCCACCCGCACCCCCGGCAGCGATGCCAGAAACTGGTTCCAGGTGGTGATGCACAGCTTGGTGCCGTAGTAAGTCATGAACACGCACACCAGAATCATCAGCACCTGCACCAGCAGCGCCACCAGCCGGCGCTGCAGCGGTGGCAGGCGGTCGGTAATCATCGCCACCGCCATGTGCGCCCCGGCGCGGTAGCTGGCGGCGGCGCCGACAAAGCTGAACACCACCATCAGCAGGATGGCCACCGGCTCCGGCCAGCTGGAGCCGGTGCCAAGTACGTAGCGGGCAAAAATGCCCCACGGGATGATCAGCGACATGGTCAGGATCGACAGGCCGGCGACCCAGATACAAGCGCGGTACAGCGTGTCGTTGGCACGCAGAAAGAGGTTTTTCATGGGCATCACCAAAGCGGCAGGGCGGCGGGCGCCGCACTGCCGGGGTCGGTAGGAGAGGTCGCGCTTACTGCACCGCGTCGATACGTTTCATCAGGTCGGCGTATTGCGCGCCGTATTTTTCCCGTACCGATGCAGTGGCGTCGTAGAACGGCTTCTTGTCGACGGTGATGAACTCGACACCGGCGGCCTTGAGCTTCTCTTCGCTGGCGGCAGACTTGGCGTCCCACAGCGCCCGCTCTTCCATCTGTGCCTCACGCGCCACCTTCTTCACAAGCACCTGCTGCTCGGGGGTGAGCTTGTTCCAGGTGGTCTTGGACATCACCACCGGCTCCGGCAGGATCAGGTGGCCGGTCAGGGTGTAGTACTTGGCGCTCTGGAAGTGGTTGTGCTCGAGCAGGGTGGGCGGGTTGTTCTCGGCACCGTCGATTACCCCGGTCTGCAGCGCGCTGAAGATCTCCCCGGTGTCCATGGCAATACCGTTGCCACCCATGGCGTTCATCATGTCGATGAACAGCGGGTTGCCCTGCACGCGAATTTTCATGCCTTTAAGGTCTTCCAGGCTGCGTACGGGCTTTTTGGTGTAGATGCTGCGCGAGCCGCCGTCCATCCAGGCCAGGGCCACCAGGTTGAAGTCGGAGTTGGTGATCTTGTCGAGGATTTCCTGGCCGATGTCACCGTCGATGATCTTGCGCATGTGCTCATGGTCGCGGAACACAAAGGGCATGTTGAACACGTTCACATCCGGTACCACCGGGCCGACGATCCCCAGGCTGACGCGGGTCATCTGCACTGCGCCGATCTGCGCCTGTTCGATCACTTCCTTTTCCGAGCCCAGCACGCCACCGGCAAACATCTTGAAAGTGATGTCGCCATTGCTGGCGGCTTCGAGCTTTTTGCCCATGTTCTGCTCGGCGACCACGGTCGGGTAGCCGGCGGGGTGGATTTCGGCGAACTTGATGTCCAGTGCCGAGGCGGGCATGGCCACGCTGAAGGCGAAGGGGAGTACGGCAAGAAGCAGCTTGCGTTTGAACGTCATGATGAAACTCCGTGTTTTTTATTATCTGGTTTCGGGCGTGCAAGTGTGGGTACGGCAGGGGGCGCTCAGCCCCGGTAGGCAGGCTCCTCCAGGCCTTTGGTGCCAGGGTTGAGGGCAAACACCCCGCCCGCCAAGGGCTGGTCGCTGAGGTCAGTGCCTGCCGGGCGGATCGAGGTGACGTACAGGGTGTCCAGGTTGGCGCCGCCAAAGGCACACATGGCCGGTTTTTTCACCGGTACGCTGAGTGAGCGGTCAAGGCGGCCGTCGGGGGTAAAGCGATGGATCTGCCCGGCGTCGTTGCCGCAGATCCAGTAGCAGCCGTCCTGGTCGATGGCAGCGCCATCGGGGCGCCCTGGGTAGCCGCGCATGTCGACGAACAGCCGCTTGTTGTGCGGCGTGCCGCTGTCGATGTCGTAGTCGAAGGCCCAGACCTTCTGCACATTGGGGTGCGAGTCGGACAGGTACATGCGTGTGCCGTCGGGGCTGAAGGCCAGGCCGTTGGGCACGATCATGCCGTCCTGTTGCAGGTGCAGCCGGCCTTCGCCGTCATGCCGGTAAAGCGCACCTACGTGGGCACCTTGCTGCATGTCGAGCAGCATGGTGCCGGCCCAGAAGCGGCCCTGGCGGTCACAGCGGCCATCGTTGAAACGCATGCCGCCTTGAGCATGTGGCGCGCTGCTGAGCAAGCGGCTGTCGAGGCTGCCGTCGGCGTTGGCCCGGAGCTGGAAAATGCCGCTTTCCATACCCGCAACCCAGCCTTGGCCGCTGCGGGCGATGCAGGCCAGCATCTCGTCGCCCTGCCAGACCTGATGCATGCCATCGGCCGCCTGCCAGCGGTGCAGCTGGCGGGCTGGAATGTCGACCCAGTACAGCGCTTGTTCAGCGGGGTGCCACACCGGGCTTTCGCCGGTGCCGTTGCGGGCGTCGACGATCAGTTCGCAGTTCATGGCCGTGCCTCCTGGCGTGGGTGGGGTCAGTTGAACGGGCCGGCCACGGCAAAGGCGCCGCCCTGGTAGACCATGCTCGGGTCATCGGCGGCGGGCGCCGGCTGGGCCTCGACGGCGGCGCGGAAGGGTTCGGAGCTGTCCTTGGGCGCATAACCCAGGTGCTCGGCATGGCGGTTGTCCCACCACACGGTGCGGTTGTCGGAGGCGCCGTAGACGATGGTGTGGCCAACGTCGGGGGTGAACAGCCCGCGCTCGATCAGTTGCACCAGGTCGTCGTAGCTCAGCCAGGTGCAGAGCATGCGGGGGTTTTGCGGTTGCGGGAACGACGAGCCAATACGGATACTGACGGTTTCGATGCCATAGCGGTCGAAGTAGAAACTGGCCACATCTTCGCCATAGCACTTGGACAGCCCGTAGTAGCTGTCTGGGCGGCGCGGGGAGTGGGCGTCGATGCGTTCATCCTGGCGGTAGAAACCGATGGTGTGATTGGAGCTGGCGAAGATGATGCGCTTTACTCCGTGCTTGCGCGCCGCCTCGTACACGTGGAACACGCCGCAGATGTTGGGGCCGAGGATGTCTTCGAAGGAATGCTCGGTAGACACGCCGCCGAAGTGGATGATGGCGTCGACGCCTTCGACCAGGGCATGCACCGCTGCTTTATCCGCCAGGTCGCAGGTGATGACCTCTTCATGCGGGCCTGCGGCAGGTGCCATGGGGCTGATGTCGGAAAGGCGCAGGACCTCGGCGTAGCCTTGCAGGCGTTCGCGAAGGACCTTGCCCAGGCCGCCTGCGGCTCCGGTGAGCAGCAGGCGATTGAGGGGAGTAGGTGTCATGGCCGGCTCTTGTTGATAATTGTTGTAGGTTGTCGTATGACTTCGATGATTATTGGCGGTGGGTCTGGTGGTTGTCAATTAGGCTTGTGTGGCTTTTGCTGGCCTCTTCGCCGGCAAGCCAGCTCCCACAGGTACTGCACATGGCTTGAAGTTATCGCGGTTGGTGTGGGAGCTGGCTTGCCGGCGATGGGCCGCAAAGCGGCCCCAATTTCAGGTCGAGCCAGTCTTCTTGGTTACAGCAACGACAACGGGTAGTTGAAGATCAACCGGTTCTCATCAAACTCGTTATTGCTGTAATCCCGCCGAATCGACGAGTTACGCCACTTCACACTCAAATCCTTGAACGCCCCGCTCTGGATCACATACGCAAGCTCCGTCTCCCGCACCCACTCCTTGCCATCGGTCACCACCCCACTATGCACATCGCGCCCGCTGATATAGCGGTTCATCAAGCTCAGCCCCGGTACCCCGACGGTGACGAAGTTGAAGTCATGGCGCACCTGCCACGAGCGCTCGTTGGCATTGTCGAAGCTGGAGTTGTAGCTGTCGTTGGCCAGTGTCCCGCCGCTGGTACCATTGACCCGCATCCAGGTATCGCCATCGACCTTCTGCAACCCGACCCAGAAGGTGCTGCCACCATACTTGGCCGAGAACATCCCCGAGTAGGTCTTGTTGTCCAGTTCGCCGGCGCGTTTGGAGCCGTCGTCATCGCCGTGGAAGTAGCCCAGGTTGGCGCCCAGGGTCCAGTCACCCACCGGCTGGCTGTGGCTCAGTTGCAGGTACTGCTGCTGGTAAACGTCCTTCAGCACCGCATTCCACAGCCCCACCAGCGTACGGTCCTGGTTGAACTTGTATTCGCCACCGACAAAGTTGAAACGGTCCGAAACCCCACCGCCGTAGCTCATGTCTTCCATGCTGGCGTCGTTGCGCGGGCTGTTGCCGCGGAACTGGCCGCCGTACAAGGTCAGCCCGGCAATCTCGTTGGAGGTGAGCTGCCCGCCACGGAACGTCTGCGGCAACGAGCGCCCGTCGTCCGAACGCAGAATCGGCAGCACCGGCATCCACTCGCCAATCTTCAGCTCGGTTTTGGAAATCCGCGCCTTGCCTGCTACTGCCAGGCGCCCATAGTCATCCGCCGGCTTGCCATCGTCATGACGCGGCAGCAATGCCGTGCCATAGGTACCGCCACCGCCATCCAGCTTGACCGACCACAGCCCCAGCACATCCACGCCGAAGCCCACCGGCCCTTCGGTGAACCCCGAGCGGGCATCGAGAATGAAGCTTTGCGTCCATTCCTCGGCCTTGCTCTGTGGGTTGCTCGGGTTGGTGAAGTTGCGGTTGATGTAGAAGTTGCGCAGCCCGAGCGTGGCCTTGCTGTCCTCGACAAAACCCGCAGCCAGGCTGGTGCCTGGCAAGCCGGCGATAACCCCGGCGCCAAGCAGGGCGAAGGGCAGGGTGTGGCAGATTTTCATTATTGTTGTGCTCCCGAAGGGTATGGCAGCCCGTCCACCGGGCACGCACAAGCGGCCTGCGGCAGGGGCGGGTGGGTAACGGGCCGGTCAGGGCCAGAGATAAAAACGCGGTAATTGGGCGCTAGGTACTCGAGGGGGTACACCAGCAGACCGTGGGGAGAGGGGTATGCAACAGACGTGGGTGCAGCGGGATGGGTGTCGACATGGGTTCGTCCACTGAATGTTGTTTTTGTTATGTGTTGTCGTACAACTGTGGTCGATTATTAGCAAGCGAGTGGGGGGCTGTCAACGCCTGATGGCAGAGCAATTTAGGGGGTGATATGGCAATAATCGAGCTGTAGAAGCTCTACTGCGAGCGCCCTAGAGACATACTACGACTAAGGTAGTCCCTTGCACTTCTCCAGCCGCAGGGCAACGGTCTTGCACAAAATCTAAAGGTTGTCGCGATCACTGTGGGAGCGGGCTTGTCGATGCGTCGAACCGCCGCGAACACGGGCGAAGCCCGTGCCATCCCCCCATTGCCTGCAAACCGAAGACATCGTTTACAAGGCAAACCGGAGACATCATTTACAAATCCAATCCAATCACCTGTGGACCCTGCCGCTACCCTAGGCTATCTTCAGATCTGGCCTCGCCCTCGACCACTTAGACTGGCATGTCCAGTCCCGGCATCCTCGCTGGTGCCGTACCCCCTTGTCGGCGTGGGCGGGGCCTCTTCATTTGCGGAGCGACTGACCGGATGAGATCGAGCGCTCCCTGGCCCTACCGGGTGCCCACGCAAGGTGGACCGAGGCGATAGGCCGAAACAGTGTCCGGACCTGTTTCACCAACATCGATCAAAGCGCCCTTGGCGCTTTTTTCGTTTCAGGCCCTGGCGGACTCTTGCCGGCAACTGCAACGCAAATCTCCCGTGATACGCGATCCCATGTGGGAGCGGCCTAGCGTCGCGAAAGGGCCGCACAGCGGCCCCGGCAATGGCACAGGCGGTAGCATTTATGGGGCCGCCCTCACAGTGATTTGCGCTAACTGCTCAAAAGAAATTGAAACATCGATCACTTTCGGAAGGCCCAACCACCAGTGCAGAATCAACCCGCATGCTGCAATGACAAACGCCTTTACCCGAGGGCCGATCCATGGCTTCCATCACCCTGCGCATAGACGACGATCTCATGGCTCGAGCCTACAAAGAGCTAGAGCGCCTCGGCGTAACCCCCTCCGGACTCATGCACCATGCCCTGCAACATGTAGCAGAGCAGGGCAAGCTGCCCTTTGAGCAAGCCCAGATGGCCGAGGAGGATGAAGACCTTATCGCGACTGCAGATGAGCGGCTCACTTCCCCGCAGCGCGTGAAAATCACGCTGGATGACTTATAGCTCGACTTCTGTGGGGGCGGGCGTGCCCGCGGAGATTGCGACGCGGTACATGGCACCGGCTTCGCCGGTGTTCGCGGGTAACTCCGCATGCCAGTCTGTTATACAAATTAGGGCCGCTTTGCGGCCCATCGCCGGCAAGCCAGCTCCCACAGGTACTGCGCATGGCTTGAAGACCAGGTGGTTGAGGTTGCAGCATATGTCTTGTGTTGCCAGCCAGGGCTCGTCGCCGGCAAGCCAGCCCTTACAGATACTGCACATGGCTTGAGGCCGATGCGGTCGAGGTGGGAGCTGGCTTGCCGGCGATGGGCTGCAAAGCAGCCCTGGCTACCTGTTCTCGCAGGCTAACTCAGACACTCCAGCAGACTCAGTTTCCCTGTGGGAGATTGCCCAGCCCATTGGGCTGCGCTGTCGCTCAGAGAACCGATGCCGGGCGCACCGCGTACCCTGTGGGAGCGGGCGCGTCGAGGCGTCGAACCGCCGCGAAGAATCCAACGCGGTGCATGGCACCGGCTGCGCCGGTGTTCGCGGGCACGCCCGCTCCCACAGGGGCCCTGCTAAATCAGTAAGTGATGTGTAGTTCTATGAGAGCGGGTTCACCCGTGATGAGGACAGCACAGACTAAACCCCATGCATCCGCAGCGCCCGCTGCGCGCACTCCCGCCAACTCAATTTGCGCTTCTCCACCGGCCCCGGCAGTTCCACTTCCCCGGCCAACACCACTGGCATGTCCCGCATCC
Organism: Pseudomonas sp. NPDC008258; assembly: GCF_042956345.1. Classification (NCBI taxonomy): domain Bacteria; kingdom Pseudomonadati; phylum Pseudomonadota; class Gammaproteobacteria; order Pseudomonadales; family Pseudomonadaceae; genus Pseudomonas; species Pseudomonas sp. NPDC008258. The sequence continues at coordinate 220,592 of NZ_JBIBGE010000005.1, read as the reverse complement.
TCACCCAAGGCTCACTCTGCCAGTACAACAACGTCGCGCTCCGACCCCCAGGCCAGCACATCTGCCCCAGCCGCGGCGAATCGTCCACCCCATCTGCCTGAGCATCACGCAGCACCGCCACCACCTCATGCGTTAGCCACCAGCGCAAATGGCGGTTCTCCGGCACATGGTGATGCGCCAACAAGGTATAAGCCCCGGACTCGCTGACCATGGCGGTCTCCTGGTACTTGCCATATCGCAGCAGTTGCACCGTGCGGTACTGGTCCGGGTCGAGCTTGCGCATGCAGTGCTCGTCGAAGAAGTGCCCGCTCAGCCGGCCGAGTTCGTGGGCGCAGAACCAGGCTTGGGATTCGAGCCAGATAGTGTGAAGAGGGCGGTTGTGGCGGGAAAAGAGGGTCGGTGTATTGAGAGTGTCCATGTTTGGCCATCCTGATGTTGGAGAGCCGTTGCTAACGGGAACGGGGTTCCGCTGCGTGAGCGTTCTTAAGCGCCATGAAACGTTATCGCGACGCCTTCAAAGTGACAATCGCGAAGCTTGTAGGATGCTTCCTGTTCTGCCATTCCCGCGCAAATAAAAAAGGCTGCCATTCGGCAGCCTTCTCGATGATCAGCCCGGACAATCAGTCCCAGCTCAACGCCCCACCAGTCTGATACTCGATCACTCGCGTCTCAAAGAAGTTCTTCTCTTTCTTCAAGTCCATGATCTCGCTCATCCACGGGAACGGGTTGGTAGTCCCCGGGTACTCTTCCTTCAGACCAATCTGGGTCAAACGACGGTTGGCGATAAACTTGAGGTAGTCCTCCATCATCGCCGCGTTCATACCCAGCACGCCGCGTGGCATGGTGTCACGGGCGTATTCGATCTCCAGCTGGGTCCCTTGCAGGATCATCTGGGTCGCTTCTTCCTTCATTGCCGCGTCCCACAGGTGCGGGTTCTCGATCTTGATCTGGTTGATCACGTCGATACCGAAGTTCAGGTGCATCGACTCGTCACGCAGGATGTACTGGAACTGCTCGGCAACGCCGGTCATCTTGTTGCGGCGGCCCATGGACAGGATCTGGGTGAAGCCGCAGTAGAAGAAGATGCCTTCCAGTACGCAGTAGTAGGCGATCAGGTTGCGCAGCAGCTCTTTGTCGGTTTCGACTGTGCCGGTGTTGAATTCCGGATCGGAGATGGCGCGGGTGTACTTCAGGCCCCAGGCGGCCTTTTTGGCGACCGACGGGATCTCGTGGTACATGTTGAAGATCTCGCCTTCATCCATGCCCAGCGACTCGATGCAGTACTGGTAGGCGTGGGTGTGGATCGCCTCTTCGAAAGCCTGGCGCAGGATGTACTGGCGGCATTCCGGGTTGGTGATCAGGCGGTACACGGCCAGGGCCAGGTTGTTGGCAACCAGCGAGTCGGCGGTGGAGAAGAAGCCGAGGTTGCGCATGACGATGCGGCGCTCGTCTTCGGTCAGGCCATCCTGGCTCTTCCACAGGGCGATGTCGGCGGTCATGTTGACCTCTTGCGGCATCCAGTGGTTGGCGCAGCCGTCCAGGTACTTCTGCCAGGCCCAGTCGTACTTGAACGGTACCAGCTGGTTCAGGTCGGCGCGGCAGTTGATCATGCGCTTTTCGTCTACCGCAACGCGGGCAGAGGAACCTTCCAGTTCGGCCAGGCCTTCGGCAACGTCGAGGGCGTCGAGGGCGGCCTTGGCACGTTTTACTGCTTCGGAGTCAGACGCGGTGGCTGCACGGGCTTCCAGGGCGGCGGCACCACCGGCGCTGTCGAGCTTGTCGAGGGTAGCGGCGGCAGCGGCCTGCGCAGGGGTGTTGCCTTTGGCGGCTACTTCGCCGTCTTCCTTGTCGAATTCGTCCCAGCTCAGCATGGTAATTGGCTCCTGCTTGAGGGTCGCCCTGGGGCAACCGGTTGGATTTTTAAGAATGTGATGCCTGACGCAAGGCCGTTACGGCGAATGGACAGCTCGAGAGGCTGACTCTCGTTTACATCTGAATGTGTTCTGTTTGTACCTGGCCATGCCTCTGGGAGGGGCCAGGACAATTGAATGGTGCTCTTTTCAGAGGGGGCGAAGTATATCGGATTTCGCCTTGGATCGGGGCGCGTCTCTTGCGGGCGAGGGTAACTTTTTCGACCGGAATTGCATGCGTCCGTTCACCGGGTTTGTGTGGTTTGCCACGGGGGGAGAGTGTAGCGCCAACCTATATGTTGTGCCAGTTTAAATTTTCAGGCACATCATATGGTGTTTCCTGGAGGGTTGTGTTGTTTGTACCGGCCTTATCGCCGGCAAGCCAGCTCCCACAGGTACTGCGCATGGCGCAAGGGCGATGCAGTACCTGTGGGAGCCGGCTTGCCGGCGATGAGGCCAGTTCAGGCGGGCACTAGCTGCGAGGGTTATGCAGCGTTTCGACAATGTGTGTCTTGGGGTGCTTGCGTGCCTGCTCCACCGAGGTAAAGCGGCCGGTTTCTGCGTTACGGCCAATCTTGCGAGTTGCCACTTTTTTCCGCGCCATGGGCTTGCGTCCTTTTCAGAGAAGTCCTGCCCTTTTACCGAACCGCATACGCAGCGGGAAAAGGGCAGGGCTTCTCAGTGACGCGGATACAAAAATGCCGCGCGGGGCACCCTTGGGCACCCCGCGCGGCATCTAGCCCTTACTGGCAGGCTTCGCAGTCAGGCTCGTCGATCGCGCAGGCCTTCGGCACTGGCGCAGGGCCGGCTGCCTGGACCGGGGCGCTGTCGCCACCGCTGGAAACGGCGTTGAGCTTGCCGGTGTTGATGGTCGACTTCTCGGTGCTGGTCGCGGCCAGGGCACGGAGGTAGTAGGTGGTTTTCAGGCCACGGTACCAGGCCATGCGGTAGGTCACGTCCAGCTTCTTGCCCGAAGCGCCAGCAATGTACAGGTTCAGCGACTGGGCCTGGTCGATCCACTTCTGGCGACGCGAGGCAGCATCGACGATCCACTTGGTTTCCACTTCGAACGCAGTGGCGTACAGGTCTTTCAGCTCTTGCGGGATACGCTCGATCTGCTGCACCGAACCGTCGTAGTACTTCAGGTCGTTGATCATGACCGAGTCCCACAGGCCGCGGGCCTTCAGGTCGCGGACCAGGTACGGGTTGATCACGGTGAACTCGCCCGACAGGTTCGATTTCACGTACAGGTTCTGGTAGGTCGGCTCGATCGACTGCGACACGCCAGTGATGTTGGCGATGGTCGCGGTTGGCGCGATGGCCATGATGTTCGAGTTACGGATACCTTTCTGTACGCGGGCACGTACCGGCGCCCAGTCCAGGGTTTCGTTCAGGTCGACGTCGATGTACTTCTGGCCACGGGCTTCGATCAGGATCTGTTGCGAATCCAGTGGCAGGATGCCTTTGGACCACAGCGAACCCTGGAAGGTCTCGTAGGCGCCACGCTCGTCGGCCAGGTCACACGAAGCCTGGATGGCGAAGTAGCTGACCGCTTCCATCGACTTGTCGGCGAACTCGACGGCCGCATCGGAACCGTACGGAATGTGCTGCAGGTACAGCGCATCCTGGAAGCCCATGATGCCCAGGCCGACCGGGCGGTGCTTGAAGTTCGAGTTACGCGCTTGCGGCACCGAGTAGTAGTTGATGTCGATCACGTTGTCGAGCATGCGCACGGCGGTGTTCACGGTGCGTTGCAGCTTGGCGGTGTCCAGTTTGCCGTCAACGATGTGGTTCGGCAGGTTGATCGAGCCCAGGTTGCAGACCGCGATCTCGTCCTTGTTGGTGTTCAGGGTGATCTCGGTGCACAGGTTCGAGCTGTGGACCACGCCCACGTGCTGCTGCGGCGAACGCAGGTTGCACGGGTCCTTGAAGGTCAGCCACGGGTGGCCGGTCTCGAACAGCATCGACAGCATCTTGCGCCACAGGTCTTTGGCCTGGATGGTCTTGAACACCTTGATCTTGTTGTACTCGGTCAGGGCTTCGTAGTACTCGTAGCGCTCTTCGAAGGCCTTGCCGGTCAGGTCGTGCAGGTCTGGCACTTCCGATGGCGAGAACAGGGTCCACTTGCCGTCATCGAAGACACGCTTCATGAACAGGTCCGGGATCCAGTTGGCGGTGTTCATGTCGTGGGTACGACGGCGGTCATCACCGGTGTTCTTGCGCAGCTCGATGAATTCTTCGATGTCCAGGTGCCAGGTTTCCAGGTAGGCACACACGGCGCCTTTGCGCTTGCCACCCTGGTTCACGGCAACGGCGGTGTCGTTGACCACTTTCAGGAACGGTACAACGCCCTGGGACTTGCCGTTGGTGCCCTTGATGTAGGAGCCCAGCGCACGCACAGGGGTCCAGTCGTTGCCCAGGCCGCCAGCGAATTTCGACAGCATGGCGTTGTCGTGGATCGCGTGGTAGATGCCCGACAGGTCGTCCGGCACGGTGGTCAGGTAGCAGCTGGACAGCTGCGGGCGCAGGGTGCCGGCGTTGAACAGGGTCGGGGTCGAGGCCATGTAGTCGAAGGACGACAACAGGTTGTAGAACTCGATCGCGCGGGCTTCCTTGTCTTTCTCTTCCAGCGCCAGGCCCATGGCCACACGCATGAAGAACACCTGCGGCAGTTCGAAGCGCACGCCATCCTTGTGGATGAAGTAGCGGTCGTACAGGGTTTGCAGGCCCAGGTAGGTGAACTGCTGGTCGCGCTCGTGGTTGATTGCCTTGCCCAGTTTTTCCAGGTCGAAATCAGCCAGGGCCGGGTTCAGCAGCTCGAACTCGATACCTTTGGCGACGTAGGCCGGCAGGGCCTTGGCGTACAGGTCGGCCATTTCGTGGTGGGTGGCGCTGTCGGCTACGTTCAGGAAGCCCAGGCCTTCGGCGCGCAGGGTGTCCATCAGCAGGCGGGCGGTGACGAACGAGTAGTTCGGCTCGCGCTCTACCAGGGTACGTGCGGTCATCACCAGGGCGGTGTTGACGTCCTTGATGGCCACGCCGTCATACAGGTTCTTCAGGGTTTCGCGCTGGATCAGGTCGCCATCGACTTCGGCCAGGCCTTCGCAGGCTTCGCTGATGATGGTGTTCAGGCGGGCCATGTCGAGTGGCGCCAGGCTGCCGTCGGCCAGGGTGATGCGGATGCTCGGGTGCGGCTCGACCACCGAGTCGGTGTTGGCACGGGTGGCGCGCTCTTTCGCACGCTGGTCGCGGTAGATCACATAGTCGCGGGCGACTTTCTGCTCACCGGCACGCATCAGGGCGAGTTCGACCTGGTCCTGGATTTCTTCGATGTGGATGGTGCCACCCGATGGCATGCGACGCTTGAACGTGGCGGTAACCTGTTCGGTCAGGCGCGCGACGGTGTCGTGGATGCGCGACGAAGCGGCAGCGGCGCCGCCTTCAACTGCGAGGAACGCCTTGGTGATGGCCACGGTGATTTTGTCGTCGGTGTAAGGGACGACAGTGCCGTTGCGCTTGATCACACGCAGTTGGCCAGGGGCGGTGGCGGCCAGATCCTGGTTGGAATCGGCGGCCTGCGGCACCTTGGCTTGCGGGTTCTCGCGAGTTGTGTCGGTTTGCATGGGTGGGTGTCTCCACAGTTTCTATATTGTTCAGGCGCCTTTTGGGCGCCCACCGTTCCGTCCACTTGCTCGATTGCCCGGCGGGGATGCGCAATGCATGCGCATCCGCCCGCGTGGGCGTACCGACTTCGGGACAGACTCAGGAATAAGGGGCAATAGCTTGCCGCTCCCTGGCCGAAGTCAAAGGTTCTGGGCATGAAACCCCAAAAACCGGTGCTGATGAGTGCCAGGCGGTGCCTACAACACTCATACCCGAACAACGCCCTGGAAGGGCTTGCCTCGGTCGCCTCCGCAGGAGCGGTTTGGCTGCTGAAATCACCTGAAGTTCAGCCCGGAAAATAGCTTTATCTTGCGGGTTGACTTTTGTGTGTGATTTTGCACGAACCCCAACATCTAGTGGTTCGCTGCGATCGGGATACAAGATAATGCGGTATTGGGGGCTTTGCAAGGCGAGCGCCTGTGGATAACGTGTGCGTACTTTGTGAGTGAATGGTGAGTATTCGCTGTAGGCCTTGTGCCAAGTGGTTTGCAGTATTTTTCTGCGCCTTGCTGCCCCAGGGCAGTTTTTTTCGGGGGCGCACCCTACCACAAAAAACGGTTCAGTCGAGGGGCCTGTGGGCGGGTTGGCAGTGCTTGTGGTGGGACGTAGTATCCGAGGGGGATGTTGCCTTTTGGTTAAAGGGTTATGTTGCCTGTGCCGGCCCTTTCGCGGGCATGCCCGCTCCCACAGGTGCTGCACAAGTCCCCTGTGGGAGCGGGCGCGCCCGCGAAGAGGCCGGCACAGGCAACAGAAAAACAACAATTAAAGGCAGAGGCCATGGACCACCCCACCCCCCGCATCCTCATCGTCGAAGACGACCAGCGCCTGGCCGAGCTCACCGCCGAGTACCTGCAGGCCAACGGCTACGAGGTCAGCGTCGAGGGCGACGGTGCCCGCGCCGCACGGCGCATCGTCGACAGCCAGCCCGACCTGGTCATCCTCGACCTCATGTTGCCTGGCGAGGACGGCCTGAGCATCTGCCGCCGGGTGCGCAGCCAGTACCCCGGCCCGATCCTCATGCTCACCGCCCGCAGTGACGAACTCGACCAGGTGCAGGGCCTGGACCTGGGGGCTGACGACTACGTGTGCAAACCGGTACGCCCACGGCTGCTGCTGGCGCGAATCCAGGCCCTGCTGCGCCGCAGCGAGGCCGTGGACAACAAGCGCCAGGACCTGGCCTTCGGCGCCCTGCGTATCGACAACCGCCTGCGCGAGGCGCGCCTGGGCGAACAGTTGATCGAGCTGACCGGCGCCGAATTCGACCTGCTCTGGCTGTTGGCCAGCAACGCTGGGCGGGTACTTACCCGCGAGCAGATCTTCACCGCGCTGCGCGGCGTGGGCTACGACGGCCAGGACCGCTCCATCGACATCCGTATCTCGAAAATCCGCCCCAAGATCGGTGATGATCCACTTCAGCCGCGCCTGATCAAGACCCTGCGCAGCAAGGGCTACCTGTTCGTTGGCGAGGCGCCATGAACAACTCGATCTTCCTGCGTATCTACGGTGGCATGCTGGCCGTGCTGGTGTTGGTGGCGCTGCTCGGCGTACTCAGCCTGCACCTGGTGAACGAAGTGCGCGCCGCTCAACACCGCGAGGGCCTTGCCCAGGGCACCTTCAGCCTGATGGCCGACAACCTCGCGCAGCAGAACGACACCGAACGCAAGCGCTCGCTGCTGATCTGGGAGCGCCTGCTGGGCGTGCCGCTGGCGCTGCAACCCATGACCGCGCGCAGCCTCGATGGCGGCCAGCGGGCGCGGCTGTACCGTGGCCTGGTGGTGGTGGAAAAGACCGGCCCGCATGCGGCCCAAGTGCTACGCAAGGTTGGCCAGGAAGACCTCATGCTGGTGGCGCAGATCAAACAGATCAGCGAGCAGCTGGCGCGGGCTACCCTGTATCTGTTGGCCGATGAGCTGGTGCGCTACCCGGTAACCGAACAGCAGCAGCGGCTTGCACAGATCAAGCAGGAGAAGGGCTTCGGCTTTGGTGTCGCCCTGCAGCGCATCGAGCGGGTAAGCCTGGACGATGACCAGCGGCGTCGGGTCGAGGAGGGCGACACCGTGATGGCGCTGGGCAGGGATGGCGACTCGATCCGTGTATTTGCCGGGCTATCAGGTTCGCCTTGGGTGCTGGAGATCGGCCCGTTGTACCAGCTCAACCCTTATCCGCCGCAGTTGCTGGTCCTGATTGCCTTCCTGGGCCTGTGCCTGATCGGCCTGGTGGTCTACCTGCTGGTTCGCCAGCTGGAGCGCCGCGTATCGGGCCTGGAGGTTGCCGCCACACGCATCGCCCAGGGCAGCCTGGACACCCGTGTGCCCGCCGGCGACGCGGACTCGGTAGGGCGCCTGGCCGCCGCCTTCAATGGCATGGCCGAGCACCTGCAGCGCTCGCTGACCATGCAGCGCGAGCTGGTGCGGGCTGTGTCCCACGAGCTACGCACCCCGGTTGCACGCCTGCGCTTTGGCCTGGAGATGATCGAAACGGCCACCACCGAACAGGCGCGGGCCAAGCACCTAGCGGGCATGGATGGCGATATCCAGGACCTCGACAAGCTGGTCGATGAAATGCTGACCTACGCCCGCCTGGAGCAGGGCGCGCCGGCCTTGAAGTTTCAGCGGGTCGATCTGGATGCCTTGCTGGACCGCGTGATCGAAGAGCTGGCACCGTTGCGTGCCGAGGTGCGGGTGGTGCGCGGCGACTGCCAGGGGGCGGATGCCGAAGGCGCGTGGGTCGAGGCCGAGCCACGTTACCTGCATCGGGCCCTGCAGAACCTTGTAGGCAATGCCATGCGCCACGCCGAGTCCGAAGTGCGCCTGACCTACCAGCTGGGGCAGCAACGCTGCCGTATTGATGTGGAAGATGACGGCCCAGGCATCCCCGAGGGTTTCTGGGACCGCATTTTTACCCCGTTCACCCGCCTCGACGACAGCCGTACCCGGGCCTCGGGTGGGCATGGCCTGGGCCTGTCGATTGTGCGGCGGATCATCTACTGGCACGCCGGGCGGGCCACGGTGGGGCGCAGTGAGGCGCTGGGCGGAGCCTGCTTCAGCTTGAGCTGGCCCCGCCAGCAGGCACCGCTGTAAGGGTCAGACGCTGACCAGGCTGAGCAGGTGGCCGTCTTGCAGGCAGAACTGGCCCTGCAGTTCTGCGCCGTGCTGCCATTGTGGCGACAGGTCGGTGAGCAGGCGCAGGCGCGCCAAGCCATCCGCGGACCATTCCAGCACTTCGGCGTGCTCGAAGTAAAAGCGCTGGCGGGTTAGCGGGTAGAGGGTCTTGAACAGGCTTTCCTTCAGCGAGAAGGTCAAGGTGACCGCCAGGCCGAGCTGGCTACGGTCCAGGCGTTCGAGCTCGGGCGGGGTAAGGATTTCGCCCATCAGCCGTTCGGCGCGTTCGTCATCCAGCTGCGATTCCTGGTCCAGCCCCAGGCCTTGGCAGCTGCCCTCGGCGGCAACTACGGCGGCGGCCCAGCCTTTGCCATGGGTGATCGAGCCGCGGATGCCCGCTGGCCATATGGGCGAGCGGTCTTCATGAGTACCTGGCACATAGTCGCGACCGTCCAGACGCTGCAACGCGGCGCGCGCGCACACACGGCCCGCCAGGTATTCGGTTTGGCGCTTGGCTACCGAGCGTTGCAGGCTGGCGCTGGGCACGATACCGGCGCGCTGGAAGTCATCAGGCGCCAGGAGGGCGGGGTCGAAGGCACAACTGACCAGCACCGCGCCGGGGAGTGGGCGGGGCAGGGGCCAGTGGTGCTGGAGCGGGGAACAGCAGGCGGGGAGTGTGTTCATGACGGCTATTGTGCCAGTCGCGGCGGCGGTGTGGGAGATGCAATAGCCGGGGCTGCTTTGCAGCCCATCGCCGGCAAGCCAGCTCCCACAGGATCACCACAGGTCTGAGCATTGTGGGATCCCTGTGGGAGCTGGCTTGCCTGCGATGGGCCGCAAAGCGGCCCCGACGATCTCTATTTGAACACCTTCTTGAAAAACGCCTGCATGTCCGCCCAGGAGCTTTCATCCGCTGCCTTGTTATAGCCAATGTCCGGCCCACCATGCTCGCCATGGCTCAAGCGGTCAGCATCCGGGTTGGTAAACCCATGCTTGGCCCCCTCGATACTGACGAACTCGTAGTTGACCTTGGCCGCGTCCATTTCCGCCTTGAACGCCTCCACCTGCTGTTGGGTGACCATGCTGTCCGCCGCGCCATGCTCGACCAGGATATCGGCCCGTACCACGCCAGGTTTTGCCGGTGTCTGGGTAGCCAAGGCGCCATGAAAGCTCACCACACCGTCCAGTTTCTCGCCCCGGCGTGCGGCATCGAGCACCACCTTGCCGCCGAAACAGTAACCGACAGCGCCCAGTTGATGCTTGTTGGTATTCGGTTGCAGCTTCAGAAGTTCAAGGCCGGCGTCGAAGCGTGCTGCCGCCTTTGCCGGGTCCTTCATTGCAGCGGCCATGAACGCCTGGGCGTCCTGCGGGTGTTCGGTGTGCTTGCCGTCGCCATACATGTCGATGGCCAGCGCGTTGTAGCCCAGTGCCGCCAGGTCGCGGGCACGACGCTTGGCGTAGTCGTTCAGCCCCCACCATTCATGCACCACGACAATGCCGGGGCGCTTGCCCTCGACGGCGTCGTCGTAGGCGTAATAGCCCACCAGGCGATTGCCGTCGGCGTCCTGGTAGGGGATTTCACGGGTTTGTACCGCCGCTTGGGCGAGGGCGGCGCTGCACATCAGGGTCAGGGCCAGCAGGGCACGCATGTTTACTACTCCTTGTCTTGCAGACGGTTCGTTCAGCCGAGGTTCAGCCAGGGTTCAGTCGCGGTTCAGGGTGCCCTGCTTACTCTAGCTTCCAGACCGAAACAGCGCACCCAACTGGAGTACCCAGCCATGAAAACCTTCAACACCCTGCTTGCCGCCATGGCCGTCTGTGCCGCTGGCATCACCACTGCCCAGGCCGCTGATGACAACTTTGCCAGCCTGACCTACGGCCAGACCAGCGACAAGGTTCGCAAGTCGGGCCTGCTGCAGCGCAATACCGACAACCTCAACGCTGATGGCATCATCGGCAAGGACGACACCTGGGGCGTGCGCCTGGGCAAGATCAATGACCAGGGCCGCTACTACATGACCTACGACAACGTCTCGGGCGACCACAGCGGCCTCAAGCTGCGCCAGGAAAACCTGCTGGGCAGCTATGACCTGTTCCTGCCGGTGGGGGACACTACCAAGCTGTTTGGCGGTGGCAGCCTGGGCGTGACCAAGCTCACCCAGGACTCGCCAGGTGCCAGCCGTGACACCGACTACGGTTACGCCTACGGCCTGCAGGCCGGTGTGATCCAGGACATCACCGACAAGGCGTCGGTCGAACTGGGCTACCGTTACCTGCGTACCAACGCCGCGACCGAAGTGGGTGAGCGAGGTGGGCCGAAGGACGGCACCCTGCGCCTGACCAGCAGCGCGCAGACTTACCTGGCAGCCAGCTACAAGTTCTGACGGGCGAGCCGGGTTATCCTGTACCGGCCTCTTCGCGGGCACGCCCGCTCCCACAGGTACCGCACCAGTCTCATAAACTGTGCGATTCCTGTGGGAGCGGGCGTGCCCGCGAAAGGGCCGGTACAGGCAATACACATAAGGAGCTGCACATGAAACTGCTGGTGGTCGAGGACGAAGCCCTGCTTCGCCATCACCTCTACACCCGTCTGGGCGAAAGCGGCCATGTGGTCGAGGCCGTTGCCGACGCCGAAGAGGCCTTGTACCAGGCCGGGCAATACCACTTCGATCTGGCCATCATCGACCTGGGGCTGCCCGGCATCAGTGGCCTGGAGCTGATCACGCGCCTGCGCAGCCAGGACAAGACCTTCCCCATCCTCATCCTCACCGCCCGTGGCAACTGGCAGGACAAAGTCGAAGGCCTGGCCGCCGGCGCCGACGATTACCTGGTCAAGCCGTTCCAGTTCGAAGAGCTGGAAGCGCGCCTGAATGCCTTGTTACGCCGCTCCAGCGGCTTCACCCAGTCGACCATCGCCGCGGGCCCCTTGGTGCTCGACCTCAACCGCAAGCAGGCCACCTTCGACGAACAGCCCCTGGCGCTGACCGCCTACGAATACCGCATTCTCGAATACCTCATGCGCCATCATCAGCAGGTGGTGGCCAAGGACCGCCTGATGGAGCAGTTGTATCCCGGGGACGAGGAACGCGACCCCAATGTCATCGAAGTGCTGGTAGGCCGCCTGCGCCGCAAGCTTGAGGGCGAAAACGGCTTCAAACCCATCGACACCGTGCGCGGCCTGGGTTACCTGTTCACCGAGCGCTGCCGATGATCCGCTCGCTGCGGGTGCGCCTGATGCTGGCCGCCGCCGTGCTGGCGCTGTTGTTCATGCTGGCGCTGCTGCCAGCCTTGCAGAAGGCCTTCAGCCTGGCCTTGCAGGAGTCGATCGAGCAACGCCTGGCTTCGGATGTGACCACGCTGATTTCCGCTGCACGCATCGAGCATGGCCAGCTGCAGATGCCGACGCTGCTGCCGGACGAGCGTTACAACCTGCCGTACACCGGCCTGCTCGGCTACATCTTCGACCGCGACGGCAACCTGGTCTGGCAGTCGCGCGCCACCGCCGACCGGCACATCAACTATCGCCCACGCTACGACGGGCGCGGCAATGAATTTGCCCGTATTCATCAGGCCGATGGCGAAGAGTTCTTCGTCTACGACGTCGAGATCAAGTTGTTGGGTGGCCAGAGCGCCGCCTACAGCATTGTCGCCCTGCAGCCGGTGAGCGAATACAAGGCCACCCTCAATGGCCTGCGGGAAAAACTCTACCTTGGCTTCGGTGCGGCCTTGCTGGCGCTGATGGCGCTGCTTTGGGCAGGCCTGACCTGGGGGCTGCGCTCGTTGCGCCGGCTCAGTCACGAGCTGGATGAGGTGGAGTCGGGGGCGCGCGATGGCTTGAGCGGCGAGCACCCTCGTGAGCTGCTGCGCCTTACCCGCTCGCTCAACCGCCTGTTGCGCAGTGAACGTGAGCAGCGCACACGCTACCGGGATTCGCTGGATGACCTGGCGCACAGCCTGAAAACGCCGTTGGCCGTGTTGCAAGGCGTGGGCGAGAGCCTGCAGCAGCGTAGCGGCGAGCGCGAGCAGGCACGGGTGCTGCAAAGCCAGATCGAGCGCATGAGCCAGCAGATCGACTACCAGTTGCAACGCGCCAGCCTGCGCAAGAGTGGCCTGGTGCGTCACAGCGTGAGGTTGCGGCCGTTGCTCGACAGCCTGTGCAGCACCTTGGCCAAGGTTTACCGAGACAAGCGGGTGAACGTGGCGCTGGCGTTGCCCGATGCGGCGCAGGTGCCGATGGAGCAGGGCGCATTGCTGGAGATGCTGGGCAACTTGCTGGAGAACGCCTACCGCTTGAGCCTGGGGGAGGTGCGGGTGAGCCTGGAGCACGCACCCGGGCAGATCACCTTGTGTATCGAGGACGATGGGCCGGGGGTGCCGGCCGATCAGCGTGAGCGCATTCTGGAGCGTGGCGAGCGGCTGGACAGCCAGCACCCGGGGCAGGGCATCGGGTTGGCGGTGGTCAAGGACATCGTCGACAGCTATGACGCCGTGCTGAGCCTGGGGGATTCGCCTTTGGGTGGGGCGGCGTTCAGGATCACCTTCAATCTGGAGTGACTCCTTTACCTGTACTGGCCTCTTCGCGGGCTTGCCCGCTCCCACAGGTATTGCACAGGGTCTGAATGCAGCAAGGTCCCTGTGGGAGCGGGCAAGCCCGCGAAATGGCCGGCACAGGCAAACCACAAAGGGCGGATTCCCGCCAACACCCCTGTACAAATCCCGCCAACGGGCGGAAATCCGCCAGCCTTCCTCAGGCAAATCGCCCCGTCGTTGGGCATTTATCCCTAGCAAACACGGCCTTTGCACCCTTCATGGGCATTTTGGCACCACCCTTGCTATTGATCCTGTCAGAGGCCTGCCCAGGCAGCTCGAACACAACGACAAATCCCTCCAGGTGCAGGAGGGTTAGCGATTCAGGTGCCCCATCACCCTGGGAAGGGTGAACCGGCACACTTGAGGAAAATGAGCCATGACGACACGTCAGCCGCTGTACAAATCCCTGTATGTCCAGGTGATCGTTGCCATCACCATCGGCATTCTGCTCGGCCACTTCTACCCGGAAACGGGCGTCGCCCTCAAACCCTTGGGTGACGGCTTCGTCAAACTGATCAAGATGGTCATCGCCCCGATCATCTTCTGTACCGTGGTCAGCGGCATCGCCGGCATGCAGAGCATGAAGTCGGTCGGCAAGACCGGCGGCTACGCGCTGCTGTACTTTGAAATCGTCTCCACCATCGCCCTGATCATCGGCCTTGTCGTCGTCAACGTGGTCAAGCCAGGCGCTGGCATGCACATCGACGTCAGCACCCTGAACGCCAGCAGCGTGGCTGCCTACGCCGCCGCCGGCGCGCAGCAGACCACCGTCGGCTTCCTGCTCAACGTCATCCCCAACACCGTGGTTGGCGCCTTCGCCAACGGCGACATCCTGCAAGTACTGATGTTCTCCGTACTGTTCGGCTTCGCCCTGCACCGCCTGGGCAGCTACGGCAAGCCGGTGCTGGACCTGATCGACCGCTTTGCCCATGTGATGTTCAACATCATCAACATGATCATGAAGCTGGCCCCGATCGGTGCTTTCGGCGCAATGGCCTTCACCATCGGCCAGTACGGCGTGGGTTCCCTGGTGCAGTTGGGCTACCTGATGGCCTGCTTCTACATCACCTGCCTGCTGTTCGTGCTGGTGGTACTGGGTGGTATCTGCCGCGCCCACGGCTTCAGCGTCATCAAGCTGATCCGCTACATCCGTGAAGAACTGCTGATCGTGCTGGGTACCTCTTCGTCGGAATCGGCGCTGCCACGCATGCTGGCCAAGATGGAGCGCCTGGGTGCCAAGAAGTCGGTGGTTGGCCTGGTCATCCCGACTGGTTACTCGTTCAACCTGGACGGCACCTCGATCTACCTGACCATGGCTGCGGTGTTCATCGCCCAGGCCACCGACACCACCATGGACATCACTCACCAGATCACCCTGCTGCTGGTGCTGCTGGTGGCGTCCAAAGGTGCTGCCGGCGTGACCGGTTCGGGCTTCATCGTACTGGCCGCTACCCTGTCGGCCGTTGGCCACCTGCCGGTTGCCGGCCTGGCGCTGATCCTCGGCATCGACCGCTTCATGTCCGAAGCCCGTGCGCTGACCAACCTGGTAGGTAACGCCGTTGCCACCGTGGTCGTGGCCAAGTGGGTCAAGGAAATGGACAACGACAAGCTGGCCTCGGAGCTCGCCTCCGGTGGTGCACCGCTGGCCGATACCCGTCCTGTCGATGACCTGGGCGTGGCCGAAGGCCCTGCTCGTTGATCGCACTGCTGTAAAACAAAAAAGGCGACCTTAGGGTCGCCTTTTTTGTGGATGTGTTTTCAGGCCCGGCCCTATCGCCGGCAAGCCAGCTCCCACAGGGATCCCACAATGCTCAGACCTGTGGTGATCCTGTGGGAGCTGGCTTGCCGGCGATAGGGCCAGGCCTGCGATCCTTAATCTTTCACTACCTCCAACACCCGGATCACCTCCGGCTGAGGGTAATGCCAGCGCACCTGGACATCCCAGAACTTTACCCCGTACACGCGCTCCGGGGGCGGCAGCTGGTAGGCGGGCCGAGGGTCTTGCGCCAGGCATTGCTCGATCAGTTCCACCAGTGGCTCGCCCAGCCGCAATGCATGCTCGCGGGCCTGGGGCAGGGCGTTGTCGCCCCATTCCACGGCAATCGCGGCGGGCGCTGCGCTGGCCATCTGGTTGCTGGCGCCGGCAATGCTGTCGGCGTAGGGCACATAGGGCTTGATATCGAGTACCGGGGTACCGTCCAGCAGGTCGATCCCTGACAGCAGCAGGCGCCCAGGCTCCACACCCTCCAGGCGCACCACCGACTGGCCGATGCCGTTGGGCCTATGGGTGGCGCGGGTGGCGAAGACCCCCATGCTCTTGTTACCACCCAGGCGTGGTGGCCGTACCTTCAGGCGCGGTTTGTCTTCCAGGGCCTGGTGGAACAGGAACAGCAGCCACACATGACTGACCTGCTCAAGGCCTTCAACCGCATCACCCTGGTCGAACGGCGGCAGTAGCTCCAGCACACCGCGCGCTGCGGGCGCCAGCTGGGGCTGGCGCGGGATGGCGAATTTTTCCTTGAAGCAGGAGCGGACGATACCGACCGGGGCAACCGTATGCTGCATGGCCACTCAGGCGCGCACGCGCTGGGTCAGGCCCTTGAGGAAGTTGCGCAGCAGCTGGTCGCCGCACGGCCGGTAGTTGTCATGGCCGGCCTTGCGGAACAGCGCACTGAGTTCGGGCTTGCTGACCGGGAAGTTGACCGACTTCAGGATTGCGTGCAGGTCCTCTTCCTTGAGTTCGAAGGCAACCCGCAGTTTCTTGAGGACAAGGTTGTTGGTCACTGGCAGCTCGATCGGTTGCGGTGGGCGGCTGTCGTCCTTGCCGCGGCGGTAGATCACCAGCCCGTCCAGGAAATGCGCCATTACCCGTTCAGGGCAGCGCACAAAGCCTTCCTCTTCTTCCTTCTTCAGGTAGGTGGCCAGCACCAGGGGATGCACTTCGAGGCCGGAAAGCCCGATGATCTCGGCCATCTTGGCGTCGTTCACCTTGAGCATGTAGCGCAGGCTGCGCAGGACATCGTTGTGGTTCATTGCTGCAGAATCCTGTTCAGGTGCCACGCGTGTGCGTGGCGTATTGCTTAGAAACGTTCGGTTGTAGCCAGGTAGCGCCATTGGCCCAGCGGCAGCTTGCCCATCGATACGCCACCCAGGCGGATGCGGCGCATGCTGACCAGTTCCAGGCGCAGGTAGGCGCACAGCTCGGCAATTTGCCCGGGTTGCGGGTTTTTCAGCACCATGCGCAGGTGGGTCTCGTTTTGCCAGCTGGCTTTGGTTCTGGGCAGTTCGCGATCATTGCGCGTAGCCCCGCGCGCCAGGCGTTCCAGCGCCTGGGGCGTGGTTTCGCCGCGCACTTCGACGATGAACTCCTGCTCCAGGCGGCGCAGGTCGGCGTTGATCTTGCGCGTTACCCGCCAGTCCTGGGTGAATACCTGCAGGCCGGTGGCGCCGCGCTCCAGCGGCGCCACGCAGTCCTGCCGGGCAAAGTGCCCGTGCAGGGCGCGCACGCCTTCGCGGTGAGCCTCGCTGAGGCTGCCCATGTTCATGCTGGCGCGGGCGGTTTCACTGTCGATACCGGCTGGCTGGTTCATCAGCAGGGTCACCGGCTCCAGCGCTTCGGCGCGGGCGCCCGGCAGCAGTTCGACGCGCTGCTGGTCGACTTTGAACTGCGGCTGCTCGACGACCACGCCATCGACGGTTACCCAGCCGCCTTCGATATACAACTCGGCCTCGCGGCGGGAGCAACCCAACTGCTCGATAAGGCGTTTGGACAGGCGGACGGGTTCGGACATGACGGCAATTCGCAAAGGCAGGGAAAGGCCAGCATTGTACCTGCCTGAGCGGTGGAGGGGCTGGGAATCTGTGTCATTTACGCCGTTTTGCGCAGGTGCATGTGCAGCAGCGGGTAGGGCTGGCCCAGGCCGTCGGTTTCCGAGCGGCCAACCACCTCGAAGCCTTCATGCAGGTAGAAGCCCAACGCTTGCGGGTTCTGTTCGTTGACGTCCAGGCGTTCGGCGTTCAGTTCGTCTATCGCATAGTGCAGCAGGCGCTTGCCAACCCCTTGGCCACGGTAGGCTGGCGCGACGAACAGCATGTCGACGCGCCCGTTAGCGACCCCGGCAAAACCACAGATGCGTTGCCTGTCTTTGCAGCAGACCAGCATCACCGCGTCGAGGTAGCGCCGCAGCACGTGTTCGCGCAGCAGCAGGATGTAGCCCTCCGGCAGGAACAGATGGGTGGCGCGTACAGAGTCCTCCCACACCTGTACCAGCTCGTTGTAGTCGCTAAAGCGCGGAGTTTGCAACGTCAGTAGCGCGGGCATGCCGGTGGTCCTCCATGGCGATGGGGAAAACATAGCAGGCCAACCACCGGTCGGCTTGTGCGTGCTGCACTTGAAGGGCGGGGCGCTGAGGTCTATTAATTAAGCGTGGGAAAAAATCCCACGCATAGAAAAGATAAAACTCACAACAAGATTAATGACTGATTTTGCGTTCTCGTGGCGACGACCTGGAGACGGACTATGCAAATCCACCTGCTGTTCAAGAAGGCCTTGCTGGCGGTTGCCGTGGCTGGCGTGCTGTCAGCGTCCATTGTTTTGATCCCTGACTCGATTTCCCAAGGCTCCAGCGCCTATGCCAAGGATGGCGGTGGTGGTGGTCATGGCGGCGGTGGCGGCGGCGGCGGTGGTCATGGCGGTGGCGGCGGAAGCGGCGGCGGTGGTGGCCATGGCGGTGGCGGCGGAAGCGGCGGCGGTGGTGGCCATGGCGGTGGCGGCGGAAGTGGCGGCGGCGGTGGCCATGGCGGTGGCGGCGGAAGTGGCGGAAGCGGTGGCCACGGCAGTGGCGGCGACGGTGGCGGCCATGCCGGCAACAGTGGCAGCGGCCACGACGGTAGTTCAAACGCTGGACGCAGCGGCAACCATGCTGAAGCGGGTGATGATCATGGCAATCACGTGGGTGGTGAGCCCGGTGACGATCACGGCAATCACGTTGGCGGTGAGCCCGGTGACGATCATGGCAACCATGTTGGCGGTGAGCCCGGGGATGATCATGGCAATCATGTCGGCGGCGAGCCTGGCGATGATCACGGCAATCACGTGGGTGGTGAACCTGGTGACGATCGCGGCAACCATGTGGGTGGCGAACCGGGTGATGACAACAGCAGGAGCTGACAGGCGTTGATCAGCCCGACTTTACCCCCTTCGATGTTAAGCGCACTGCGGCGTGTCATGCGCCCGCTGGTGCGCTTGATGTTGCGCAAAGGGGTGACCTACACCCTGTTCGCCGACCTGCTCAAGGAAGTCTTCGTCGACGTGGCCGACCGCGAGTTTCGCCTGGACGACACCCCACCCAGCGACAGCCGCATCAGCCTGCTCACAGGTGTGCATCGCAAGGATGTCCGGCGGCTGCGCAGCGAAGGGGGCATGGCACACGAGGCCTTGCCGGCGAACATCACCCTGGGCGCACAGTTGGTCAATGCATGGACCTCCAGCCCGCCGTTCTGCTCGGCACCTGGCCAGGCGCTGGCTTTGCCACGTTTGGCGAGTGTGGGTGGCGACTGTTCATTCGATGCCCTGGTGGCCACGGTCAGCACCGATATCCGCGGCCGGGTGGTGCTGGATGAGTGGTTGCGCCTTGGCATCGTCCGGCTCGATGAGCAGGATTGCGTGCACCTGGAGGCGCAGGCATTCGTGCCGCAAAAAGGCTTTGATGAAAAAGCCGCGTACTTTGGCCACAACCTGCATGACCATGCTTGCGCAGCGGTACACAACCTCAGCGGCGAAGGCCTGCCGTTCTTTGAGCGCAGCACACACTACGATGCCCTGAGCCCGGCCAGCGTCGAGCAATTGCGTGACGTGGTTGCCAAGGACGGCATGCAGGCGCTGCTGGCCTTCAGCCGGCTAGCAGCAGATCTGGAAAGCGTTGATGAGCCCGGCATCGAGCAACGTCAACGCATCACTGTGGGGCTTTATTTCTACACTGAAGCTACCGATCCCGATTTGTCGAAGACACCCGGCCCATGACTCCGCTTGCGCGCTGCTTCAGTGTCGTCACGTTCGCCCTGGTTTTCGGGTTGAACCTGGTGATGCCTGCCGAGGTAGCCGCAGCGCCGGTTTGTGTCAGCCGTGAGGAAGTGGGTATGGCCGGCGCCGCCGGCCTGCAGTTTCCGGGCGGTACGGGTGGTACCGGCGCGCGCAGTGACAACGGTGGTGTCGGCGGCACTGGCGCACCGCTCCCGCAACGCCCCGGCGGCACAGGCGGTACTGGCGCGGTGGCCGATGGTGTGGACGGTACCTACTTCGATCACGGCAGCGGCGGGGTAGGCGGTACCGGTGCACCGATCCTGCGCCCGGGCGGTACCGGTGGTACCGGCATCGTCGGCACCATTACCGGGTTCGCCTCGATCTGCGTCAATGGCATGGAAGTGCATTACGGCAAGGACGTACCGGTGAGTGAAAACGGCGCACCCGCCAGCAGTGCTCACCTGGCGATCGGGCAGGTTGTGGCGGTGGAGGCCGTTGCCACCCAGCGCGGCCTGCAGGCAGGGCGCATCTCGATCCTGAACGTCTTCGAAGGGCCACTGACGGCACTCCCCAACGCTTCGGCCCCGTTGCGGGTCATGGGCCAACCTGTGCGGCTTGCTGCTGGCGCACGGGTGGCTGAAGGCCTGCGCCCAGGCGAGCCGGTCAGGGTCAGTGGCCTGCGCGATGCCAAGGGCGAAGTGGTGGCGACTCGCATCGAGCGGGCACCGGGCCTGCGAGAAGCCAGTGCAATTGGTGCAATCGATCGCCCTGGTAGCCTGCAAGGGCTGCAATTGGGTACCCGCGTAGCCCCCGCACGGGAAGTGCTGGTGCGTGGCCAGTGGACCGGGCGCCAGCTGGAAGTGGCGCAAACCCGTCCAGACCCGAGCCTGCCGTTTGCTGGCCGTGTGCAGCAGACCGTGGTTGAAGGGCTGGTGCAGCGTGCGCAGGCTCGGCAACTGGTGGTGGCAGGCATCAATGTGACGCTGGGGCAGGGCACTGTCATCGTTGGCAAGCCGTTGCTGGATCAGCGTGTTCGGGTCAGTGGCGTGCTCAGTGGTACGCACGAGCTGCGGGCAACCCGCGTGGAATTCCAGGATGACCGTGTCGATAACCCGGACAAAGGCCATTCGGGGCATGGCAGCGAGCACGACAGCGGCGGCTCCGGTGGGTCCAGCAGCAGTGGTGATGACACTGGCGAGTCGAACCGTGTTCGTAACGAAGGCAGTGACGATCACAGTGGGCGCAGCGCTATCGAAGACACCAGTGGGCATGGCGATGCTGCAAGCGTGGACAAGTCTGGCAAGTCAGAACATGTGGAAACTGTGGAGCAGCCGGAAAGCAGCAACAGCGGCAGGTCTGATCGGGTAGAAAGGGTTGAAGTCGAGAAGGTAGAAAAAGCCGAGAAGGTTGAGAAGGTTGAGAAGGTTGAGAAGGTTGAAAAAGTAGAGAAGGTCGAGAAGGTGGAAAAGCCTGAAAAGGTGGAGAAGGTGGAGAAAGCTGAAAGAGTCGAGAAGGTCGAAAAACCTGAAAAAGTAGAGAAAGTCGAAAAGGTTGAGAAGGTCGAAAAGCCTGAAAAGGTCGAGAAAGTTGAAAAAGTCGAGAAGCCGGAAAAGGTAGAGACCGCCGAAAAAGTAGAGCATCCAGAGCGATCAGGGCGTTAGGCAACTAGGCTGGGTTAGTCCGACCACACTTCCCGACAGGATACTGAGGTGCCGATGAGACCCACCCTTCCGCTGCTGGCCTGTCTGCTGTCATGTACCAGCGCGTCGGCCGGGGCCGACACCTTCAGCGCCGCCATCGGCATGGACTATTCAAGCGGCGACTATGGCACGGGCACCACTTCGGAAATCTGGTACGTCCCCGTGGTCGGCAAGTACGAAACAGGTCCGATGACCTACAAGGTCACCGTGCCCTGGTTACGCATCACCAACCCTGAAGTAGGCCCCAATGGCGACCCCTTGCCCGGCGGCTGCCGGCGTGTGGAGAGCGGGCTGGGTGACACGGTTGCCAGCGCCGGGTACGCCCTGCTCGATGGCAGTGACGGTGGCCTGATGCTCGACCTGATCGGCAAGGTCAAATTCCCCACCGCCGATGAAGACCAGTGCCTGGGTACCGGTGAGTATGACTACACCGCCCAGGTCGATATCACCAAAGGCTTTGGCCCGGTCACCGGTTTCGCGACACTGGGCTGGAAGAAGTTCGGTGACCCGCCCGACAGTGATTTTGACGACCCGGTATTTGTCAGCCTCGGTTTCGCAATACCCGTGGCTACGGGCACTTCGGCGGGCGCTTCCTACGACTGGCGGCAGAAAGTGGTCTCCACGGGGTCGCAGATCAAGGAACTTACCCTGTTCCTGACCCACAAGCTCAACCAGCAATGGAAAGTTCAACTCTACGCGGTCAAGGGCTTCTCGGATGCCAGCCCGGATGCCGAGGGCGGCCTGATGCTGTTTCACACGTTCTGACAAAAAAGCCCCTGCTCCGCAATGGCGGGGCAAGGGCTTTTCAGTGGTGCAGCCGTTTCAGACAGGCTCTGCCCACATGTCGTATTCGTCGGCATCCACCACGCGGCAACGTACTTTGTCGCCTGGCTTGAAGCCATGGTCGCCATCGATGAACACGCTGCCGTCGATTTCCGGGGCATCGAAGAAGCTGCGGCCAACCGAGCCTTGCTCCTCGACTTCATCGATCAGCACTTCGATTTCCTTGCCGATGCGCAGTTGCAGGCGGGCGGTGCTGATGGCCTGCTGGTGGGCCATGAAGCGGTCCCAGCGCTCCTGCTTGACGTCGTCCGGCACTTCTTCCAGGCCCAGGTCGTTGGCCGGCGCGCCTTCTACCGGCGAGTACTGGAAGCAGCCCACGCGGTCGAGCTGGGCTTCGGTAAGCCAGTCCAGCAGGTACTGGAAGTCTTCCTCGGTCTCGCCCGGGAAGCCGACGATGAAGGTGGAGCGGATCACCAGCTCAGGGCACTGCTCGCGCCAGTTCTTGATGCGCGCCAGGGTGCGGTCTTCGAAGGCAGGGCGCTTCATCGACTTGAGCACTTTCGGGCTGGCGTGCTGGAACGGGATGTCCAGGTACGGCAGGATCTTGCCAGCGGCCATCAGCGGGATCACGTCGTCGACGTTCGGGTAAGGGTACACGTAGTGCAGGCGTACCCAGGCGCCCAGGCTGCTCAGGGCCTCGCACAGCTCCAGCATGCGGGTCTTGACCGGGCGGCCGTTCCAGAAGTCGGTCTTGTACTTGACGTCGACGCCGTAGGCGCTGGTGTCCTGGGAAATCACCAGGATCTCCTTCACCCCGGCCTTGACCAGGCGCTCGGCTTCGCTCAGCACTTCACCCACCGGGCGGCTGACCAGCTTGCCGCGCATCGACGGGATGATGCAGAAACTGCAGCTGTGGTTGCAGCCTTCGGAAATTTTCAGGTACGCATAGTGACGCGGGGTCAGCTTGACGCCCTGTGGCGGCACCAGGTCGATCAGCGGGTTGTGGTCCTGGCGTGGCGGCACGACTTCGTGCACCGCGTTGACCACCTGCTCGTACTGCTGCGGGCCGGTGACCGACAGCACGCTCGGGTGCACGTCACGGATGCTGCCTTCTTCGACACCCATGCAGCCGGTAACGATGACCTTGCCGTTTTCCTTGATGGCTTCGCCGATCACTTCCAGCGACTCGGCCTTGGCGCTGTCGATGAAGCCGCAGGTGTTGACCACCACCACGTCGGCGTCCTCGTAGGTGGGCACGACTTCATAGCCTTCCATGCGCAGCTGGGTAAGGATGCGCTCGGAATCGACCAGGGCTTTTGGGCAACCCAGGCTTACGAAACCTACCTTGGGGGTGGCGGGCGTGGTGGACATGACTAACCTCGGTATTGAATGCAGGTCGCCCGGCCGGAATCGCGGGCGATCTTGACGGGCGCTTTATGGCGCCTCTGATCAAAAAGTGCGCAATTCTAGCGAGCGTAACGTCGCTTGACCAGCAGAAATACGACGAACGCTGCGCTATGCTTCGCGCCGTTGCGCGAAGGTGCCCCAGTGGGCCTTGTGCGCGAGTGAATACTAAAGGCCGTGATGGCCGTCTGCGGGAGTGGTCGATGGTTCAGGCAAGCAGTCACGCCGAGGGCGGGCACGAGGGGAAGCAGGGCGCGGCGCGGTCGCTGGGCCTGCTCGTGGCGGCGGTCGGGGTGGTTTATGGCGATATCGGCACCAGCCCGTTGTACACCCTGAAGGAAGTCTTTACCGGCGGCTATGGGGTGCCGGTCAACCATGATGGCGTGCTGGGGATCCTGTCACTGATCCTGTGGTCGCTGTTGTGGGTAGTGTCGTTCAAATATGTAATGTTCATCCTGCGCGCCGACAACCAGGGCGAGGGCGGCACCATGGCCCTGACTGCACTGGCGCGGCGGGCCACAGCGGCCTACCCGCGGTTGCGTACGCTGATGGTGATCTGTGGCCTGATCGGCGCTTCGTTGTTCTATGGCGACAGCATGATCACCCCGGCGGTGTCGGTGCTATCGGCGGTGGAGGGCATGGGCCTGGCGTTTGACGGCATTGACCACTGGGTGGTGCCGATCTCGCTGGTGGTGCTGGTGGCGCTGTTCCTGGTGCAGAAGCACGGCACCGAGAAGATCGGCAAGCTGTTCGGCCCGATCATGGTCACCTGGTTCGTGGTGCTGGGTGCGCTGGGCGTGCATGGTATCTCGCAGAGCCCGGAAGTACTCAAGGCCTTCAACCCGGGCTGGGCGGTCAACTTCTTCGTGGTGCACCCTGGCATGGGCGTGGCCATTCTAGGCGCGGTGGTGCTGGCGCTGACCGGTGCCGAGGCGCTGTATGCCGACATGGGCCACTTTGGCCGCAAGCCGATTGCCCGCGCCTGGTTCATCCTGGTGCTGCCCGCGTTGGTGCTCAATTATTTCGGCCAGGGTGCGCTGCTGCTGCAAAACCCGGACGCGGCACGTAACCCGTTCTACCTGCTGGCGCCGGGCTGGGCGCTGCTGCCGTTGGTCGGGCTGGCGACCATGGCCACGGTGATTGCCTCGCAGGCGGTGATTTCGGGGGCGTTCTCCCTTACCCGACAGGCCATCCAGCTGGGCTACATTCCGCGCATGCAGATCCAGCACACCTCCAGCGACGAGCAGGGGCAGATCTACATTGGGGCGGTGAACTGGACGCTGATGGTGGGCGTAGTGCTGCTGGTGATCGGTTTCGAGTCGTCCGGTGCACTGGCCGCGGCCTACGGTGTGGCGGTGACCGGCACCATGCTGATGACCACCATCCTGGTGTCGGCGGTGATGTTGCTGCTGTGGAAGTGGCCGCCTGTGCTGGCGGTACCGATCCTGGTGGGCTTCCTGTTGGTGGATGGCCTGTTCTTTGCCGCCAACGTGCCGAAAATCGTACAGGGCGGCGCTTTCCCGGTGCTGGCCGGTGGTGTGCTGTTCCTGCTGATGAGTACCTGGAAGCGTGGTAAGCAGATTCTGGTCGAGCGTATCGACGAAGGCGCGCTGCCGCTGCAGCTGTTCATCAGCAGTATCCGCATCCAGCCGCCCCACCGGGTCGAGGGCACGGCGGTGTTCCTTACCGCGCGGGCCGACGCCGTACCCCATGCGCTGCTGCATAACATGCTGCATAACCAGGTGCTGCACAGCCAGGTGGTGTTGCTGACGGTGGTCAGCGAAGACCGGCCGCGAGTGCCGGAGCAGGAGCGTTTTGAAGTGGAGGCCTACGGTGACGGGTTCTTCCGCGTGTTGCTGCACTTTGGCTTCATGGACGAACCGGACGTGCCGGCTGCGTTGAAACTGTGCCATCTGGATGAGCTGGACTTCACCCCGATGCGCACCACCTACTTCCTCAGCCGCGAGACGGTGATCGCTTCACGGTTGGAGGGGATGTCGCGTTGGCGGGGCAACCTGTTCGCGTTCCTGCTGAAGAATGCCAACGGTAACTTGCGCTTCTTCAACCTGCCGCTGAACAGGGTGATCGAGCTGGGGACCCAGGTCGAGATCTGATTGGCAAGGGGCTGCTTTGCAGCCCTTCGCGGGCAAGCCCGCTCCCACAAGTACTGCGCTGATATTCAACATGGCGCGGTCCCTGTGGGAGCCTGGCTTGCCAGCGATGGGCCGCAAAGCGGCCCCGATTTTTGTCAGTTCTGTTCGGCAACGCTCGACTTGCCTTGGCGCGTCTCGATCTCACCAATCAAGCGCTTGGCCAGCGCCGGGTAGTTCTCGTCGAAGTGGTGCCCCCCAGGCAGCTTCAGGCGTTCACCCACCGCAGTCTTTTCGGTGCAACCGCTTTCATCTGTCTCTTCCACGCCATACACGCACACCACCTTGGACGCCGGCAGCCTGGCCATCTCTGGCCCGGTAGGCGCTTCCTGGCCTTCCTTGCCCAACCAGCCCTCCACCTCGATCTCGAAGCTGCCGCTGCGGGCAAAGGCCAGCAACACCACGGCATCGATGCGCTGTTGGTCTTCTGCCGGCAAGCGGTTGTAGATGGCCGGCAGCACATCGGCACCGAACGAATAGCCCGTCAGCACGAAGCGCTTGGTACCCCACTTTTGCCGGTAGTGCTGCATCAGCTCGGACAGGTCGGCGGCGCTTTGCTCCGGGGTCTTGTGTTGCCAGTAGTAGCGCAGCGTGTCGATGCCCACCACCGGGTAGCCCAGTTTGGCCATTTCACCGGCCACATCCCGGTCCAGGTCGCGCCAGCCGCCATCGCCGGAGAGGAACAGGGTGACGGTATCGGTGGTTTGCCCGGCAGGTACTTCGACCACCGGGATGGCCAAGGCGTTGCCGTCGTGGCCAACCAGAGCCTGGGTCAGCTGCGCCTTCAGCACCTGTGGCAGGTGGATGTCGTAGTCGCTGATGCTGGTTTCGGCGTTGGCCTGGTCACGTACGAAGGCGGCGCTGGCGTCATCCGGGTTGTCGTTCCAGGCAACGTTCCAGTGGCCATGGGCAGCTGCCTTCGGCAGTGGGGCCTGACAGCCGGGTTGCTCCAGGCTGAAGTCCACGGAAATCGCCCGCGCCTTGTCATCGTTCTGGCTGGCCAGCCAACGCCAGGCCTGGGCGGCACCAGGGCCGATACCGGCAACCAGCGTCGGCTTTTCCGGCAGCTCGGCCAGGGCCTGGTCCATCGCCTGCTGCTGCTTGCTGCAGTCGTTCGGCGGCAGGATCACCTGCACCAACTGGGCTTCGCCGGCCTGGCTCAGGTCGATCAGTTGCTTGTCAGTCAGTGCCTGTTCTTGCGGCACCCCAATGGCTACCCGGGCCTTGGGGTGTACGCCAGGGGTGACCCGGGTGATGTTGGTGTCATTGACGCTCAGTTGCTCCAGGCGCGCCTCGGGGGCCGGGCGCGTCCACAGCCAGAAGGCCAGCGTGCCACCCAGGGCGGCCAGCAGCAGGGGAACCAGCAGGTACAGCCAATAGCGTCGGGTCATCAACGTTTCACCAATCCAGTCAGGCCGCCTGCAATCAGGGCGGCGGTGTCGGCCAGTGCCACAAGCGGGTCGAGCCCGGCCGGCACGGCCATGTAGCGGGGTTCCCAATCCGGTTGGAATTTGTCCTTGAAGCGGCGAAGCCCCTGGAAGTTGTAAAGCTGCTCGCCCCGGCGGAACACCATGGAACCCAGGCGTTGCGTCAAGGGCGCGCCGCGCCGTGGCTGCAGGCCGGACAGCGGCACCATGCCCAGGCTGAAGCGGGCGTATTCATGGTTTTTGTAATGCAGGATCAAGCCGATCATCATGAACTCCATGGTCAGCTTCGGTGCCTCGGGGTGCGCGCGCATCAGGTCGAGGCTGGCCAGTTCGTTGCCATGGGTTTCAAGCAGGTTGGCGAAGGCCACCGGGCGGCCCTGGAAGCGAATCAGGGCAATGCGGAAGTGTTGCAGGTAGTCCGGGCTGAAGCGTCCCAGCGAGAAGCCTTTTTCGCGCACGTTCTTGCCGCCTAGCCAGGCATCGGAAATTTCCTTCAGCTCTGCCAGGGGAGCGTGGCCAGGTTCGTGGATTTCCAGGCTCAGGCCGTCGCGGCCACCGCGGTTCCAGGTGTAGCGCAGGTCTTTCATCTCCTTGCCCTTGGCTTCCAGGTCGAAGCGGCGCAGGTCGACACGGGCTTCTTCGCCCAGCTTCAGCGCTGTCAGGCCGATGTCCATATAGAAGGGCAGGTTCTCGGCGCGCACCTGGTAGAACACCGGGCGGGCGTGGTGCAGGTCACACAGGTCGCGGAACTGCCAGATCATTTCGGCGCGCTCCTGGGCCGGGCCGATCGGGTCGTACAGGGCCACCAGGCTACGGCCGCGTCGGGCGTACATGAGGAAGGCATTGTCACGCGGGTGGAACAGCAATGCCTTGTCGCCGGTCAGGGCCAGGCCACCGTCGGGCTGGTCGGAGGCCAGCAGGATGCGGTTGGCGCGCTGCAGTTCTTCTTCATCGGGCAAGTGGATCACCGGCGGTGCGGTGCGCAGCAGCCAGGTCAGTGCCACGGCTGCCAACAGCAGGGCACTGCCCATGGCGGCACGCAAGCCCCGCGGGGCATCGGCATCAAGGGTAAATTGCCACCACAACTGATGGCTGTAGGGCACGTCCTGGTAGGCGAACAGCAGCAGCCATACCGAGGCACCGACTGCGCAGGCGCTGGCGACCAGGAACACCGGCGAGAATGGCAGTTCCAGCAGGCGGCTTGGGCGATAGAACGAGCGGCGGAACAGGGCCAGCAAGGTGGCGGTGAAAGTCAGCAGGCAAGCCTCTTCCCAGTCGAAACCTTTGAGCAGCGACAGCAGGGCACCCACCAGCAACAGCACCGTGGTCAGTAGCCAGGCAGCGGACAGTCGCCGGCGCAGGCCTTGGGCCAGCAGCAGGCACAGCACGCCGATCAGGCTGGCGCCGAAGTGCGAGGCATCGATCAGCCGGTGCGGTACGAGGAAGCCCATGTGCTCCAGCCGCGTGTCGATCTCGGGTGTGGCGCCCGAGAACAGCAGCACCACGCCAGAAAGGAACACCAGTATCGACAGGATCGGTGCGGCCAGCCCGGAAGCGGCCTTGATGGCTTGCTGCGCGAACAGCAGGCGCCGGGCCTCGTTGGCCAGCAACAGCACGCAGGCCAGCAGCAATGGCATCACCACGTAGATCAGCCGGTACAGCAGCAGGGCGGCCGCCAGTGGCGCGGCGCCGAGCTGGTCGGCAAAGGCCGCCAGCAGGATCGCCTCGAACACCCCGACACCGCCGGGAACGTGGCTGAGCACGCCTGCGGCCAAGGCCAGCAGGTATACCAGCACAAACGCGCCGAACGGTGGCGCCTCGGGCAGCAGCAGGTACAGCACGGTGGCGGCTGCCGCCACATCCAGCGCGGTGATCAGCAGTTGCAGGGCAGCCAGGCGCGCGCCTGGCAGGCGCAGTGTACGGCGGCCCAGTTGCACCAGCAGGTTATTGGCCAGCGGTTGTTCTGCCAGGCGCCGGCGGTACAAACCGAACAGCAGCAGGGCACTCGCCACCAGCACGGCAGTGGCGATACCCCCCAGCAAGCCAGGCGCCAAGCCCAGTGCGGTCGAGGCCGCAGGCAGGTCGCTCAGGGTCGCCAACGCGGCCAGTGGCGGCAGTGCGCAACCCAGTGACAAGCTGGCGAAAACCGTCATCCGTGCGACATCACCGGCAGCAAGCCCTTGGCGCGCATACAGCCGGTAGCGCACAGAGCCGCCCGAGAGCATCGACAAGCCGATGGCATTGCCAATGGCAAAGGCGCTGAAACCGCCCAGTACCAGGCTGCGTGCTGGCAGTTTCACACCGGCATAGCGGCTGGCCGACCACTCGTAACCCAGCAGGATCACGAAGCCGACGACCGTCGCCACAAAGGCGCCCAACAAGGACTGGGCCGGCACGCTGAGCATGGCATCGTGCAAGGCATAGATGTCCAGCTCGCTCAGCAGGTGGCGGCAGGCAATCAAGGCCATGGTGAACAGCACCAGGGTCACCGCCAGGCCGATGGGCTGGCGGTAGCGGCTCAGGCGTTCAAGCAAGGGCAGGCGCTGCACGGCACCGGGCAGCGCCGAGGCGAGCGGCACCGGAGGTTCGGGGTTGTGTGAAGTCATGAATTGCCCCGGGCATGCTGCGCGAGGTGGAGGGAAGGTGCGGCCAAGTGAAAGTCCCTTAGGAAAACGTATCCAATGTTACTCCGGCCTCAGGCGCTTTCAGCGGCCCGGCAGGGTTAAAGATAGTTCATCCAGGGCACAACGTCTCAAGCCTGCGGGTTGGCTTGCGAGCGAGGGAAAATTGGGGCGACGAAAAGCAGGGAGGGTAGAAACAACAAACCCCGCGCTGCTGTTACACAGGCGGGGTTTATTCTGACGAATATGGTTGCGGGAGCCGGATTTGAACCGACGACCTTCGGGTTATGAGCCCGACGAGCTACCAGGCTGCTCCATCCCGCGTCAGAGGTGCGCATTCTACAGCGTGCCGAGTGTATGTCAAGCACCTGGCTTTGATTTATCAAGGGTTTTTCGGCAATGCTTTTCAGCGGGCAAAGAAAAAGGCCACTGTGTTAACAGTGGCCTTTTCTTGAATCTGGTTGCGGGAGCCGGATTTGAACCGACGACCTTCGGGTTATGAGCCCGACGAGCTACCAGGCTGCTCCATCCCGCGTCAGTGGGGCGGATTCTACAGCTTGGAATGTGTATGTCAAGCGCTAGGCTTTGATTTTTCGAGGTTTTTTCGAAATTGCTTTATAGCAGGCAAAGAAAAAGGCCACTGCGTTAACAGTGGCCTTTTCTCGAATTTGGTTGCGGGAGCCGGATTTGAACCGACGACCTTCGGGTTATGAGCCCGACGAGCTACCAGGCTGCTCCATCCCGCGCCTGTGAGACCGAATTCTACGGATTTGCCGACCATTGTCAAGCACTTGTTTTGGAAAAACCTTTTTTGTTCAAACCCTTAGCGCCTGATAACAGGTCGCAGCTCAGGTGCGGCGGGGCTTTGCGGCCGATTATCGTATGGCAACACGGGTGAGCTGTTTCACAACAGGTGCATGCGATACTATCTGTATGAATTTACAGTGCTGACGGCCATCCATGTCCTTGCGCAAGATCATCCACGTTGACTGCGATTGCTTCTATGCCGCAATCGAGATGCGTGATGACCCGCGCCTGGCTGGCCGACCCATGGCGGTTGGGGGCTCGCCTGACCAGCGTGGGGTGATCGCCACCTGCAACTATGAAGCTCGCGCCTATGGCGTTCGTTCTGCCATGTCTTCCCGGCATGCGCTGAAGCTGTGCCCCGACTTGTTGATCGTCAAGCCGCGCTTCGAGGCTTACCGGGAGGCCTCGCGAGAAATACATGCCATCTTCCGCGACTACACCGAGCTGATCGAGCCTTTGTCGCTGGATGAAGCCTACCTGGATGTAAGCGATAGCCAGTGGTATTCCGGCAGTGCCACGCGCATCGCCGAGGATATCCGCCGACGGGTTTCCCGCACCTTGCATATCACCGTGTCGGCGGGCGTGGCGCCGAACAAGTTTCTGGCAAAGATCGCCAGTGACTGGCGCAAGCCCAACGGGCTGTTCGTGATTACCCCGGGCGAGGTGGAGGCATTCGTCGCCGCCTTGCCGGTGGCCAGGTTGCATGGGGTGGGCAAGGTAACGGCAGACAAGCTGGCGCGGCTGGGCATCGAAACCTGCCTGGAGCTGCGCGATTGGTCGCGGCTGGCGCTGGTACGCGAGTTCGGCAGCTTTGGCGAGCGGTTATGGGGGCTATCGCGCGGAATAGATGAGCGTGCAGTACACAATGACAGCCGCCGCCAGTCAGTCAGCGTGGAAAACACCTACGACACCGACCTGCCTGATCTGGCCAGTTGCCTGGCGCGCTTGCCTGAGCTGCTGGAGAGCCTGAACGAGCGCATCGCCCGCATGGACAGCAGTTACCGGCCGGACAAACCCTTCGTTAAGGTCAAGTTCCATGACTTCAGCCAGACCACCATGGAGCAGGCGGGTGCGGGCAGGGACCTGGAGAGTTATCGGCAGTTGCTGGGGCAGGCCTTTGCCCGTGGTGGCAAGCCGGTGCGATTGCTGGGGGTAGGGGTGAGGTTGCGTGACTTGCGCGGGGCGCATGAACAGCTGGAGCTGTTCCCGCCTAAATGAACAGGGGCCGCTTTGCGGCCCAATCGCCGGCAAGCCAGCTCCCACAGGGGTTGCACTGCCCTTGAGCTTGATGCAGTACCTGTGGGAGCTGGCTTGCCGGCGATTGGGCTGCAAAGCAGCCCCAATGTGTCAATGCGCGCCGGGGTCAGCCACCAACCGGCCAGTGGCCTTGGTCAGCGACTGCAGAAACTCCTGCTGCAGTTCCGGATCGTTGCGGGTCAGCTCGATCAGGCTTTGTTCCATTTCACTGGCTTCTTCTTCCAGGCCCAGCTCCGACAGGCGCTTGACCCGGTGTACCCACTGGCCGACATCGTCATCTTCGAGGTCATCGAAGATCAGTTCGTGGGCTTCAAGCAGCTTGTTGCGCAAGGTGGCGCTGACCAGCAGGCTGGCATCGCCGCGTACCGCATTGTCCTCGTCGAGTACCTGCAAGTGCAGGGTGCCGACGTGGTTGAGGTTCTGCTCGGAGAACGGGCTGTCGAGCAGGTTAAGGCGCAGCACGCCATTGCGGTCGGTAGTCAGTTCGTGGGTCATCTTGCCAGCCTTGACCTCGACCAGGCGTTCGCTCCAGGGCACGCTGGTGGATTCTTCGCGCTTGTTTTTCTGTACTTCGCTGATCCCTGCCAGGTTCTGCTGGGCACGGCCGTTGGACGGCACGTTCATGAACGGGTTGAGCCCGTCCACGCCGTAGCTGAGCCAGTCATGGGTAATGCTTTGCGGCAGGTTGCCCAAGGCGAAGACATTGACCACGTTGGCACCAACGCCCGCCACCACGGCCACGGCACCCAGCGGGATCTCGTAGATCTCCCGCCAGGGCTGGTATGGCGTGTAGCGGTCATAGCGCCGGGTGACTTCGAACTCGGTGACTTCGAAGCGCTTCTGCTCATGCACGCGCACACGTCGCTGCGGAAGCTCCATCACCTTCGGCTCGCCGACATCGATCTGCAGGGTGTGCTCGAGCAGTTTGCGCTCGACGCGCTCCTCATGGTCGCTGCGCTGGGACATCTGGTTGGCGCAGCCGCTGACGAGCAGGGCGCCGCACAGTGCGGCGCCCCCCAGGGTAAAGGTACTTCGCTTGTACATGATCACTCGTGCATTGGTTATCAGCGGCGAACGCGGGCCTGCAGGAAGGTCAGCACTTCATTGACGGGCAATGGCTGAGCGTCCTGCTCGGTGCGGTGCTTGTATTCCAGGTTGCCGTCGGCCAGGCCGCGATCGCTGACGACGATGCGGTGCGGGATGCCGATCAGCTCCATGTCGGCAAACTTGATACCTGGGCTGGTCTTCTTGTCGCGGTCGTCCAGCAGTACTTCGAAGCCGGCAGCGGTCAGTTCGGCGTACAGCTTGTCGGTTGCCTCGCGGACCACGTCGGTTTCGTAGCGCAGCGGCACCAGGGCGATCTGGAACGGGGCCAGGGCGTCGTTCCAGATGATGCCCTTGTCGTCATAGCTCTGCTCGATGGCGGCAGCGACCACGCGGGACACGCCGATGCCGTAGCAGCCCATGGCCAGGGTTACCGGCTTGCCGTTCTCGCCCAGTACCTGGCACTTCAGTGCCTCGCTGTACTTGGTGCCCAGCTGGAAGATATGGCCCACTTCGATGCCGCGCTTGATCACCAGGGTGCCCTGGCCGTCCGGGCTTGGGTCGCCTTCGACCACGTTGCGCAGGTCGGCAACCTGTGGAACCGGCAGGTCGCGCTCCCAGTTGACGCCAAAGTAGTGTTTGTCGTCGATGTTGGCGCCGATGCCGAAGTCGCTCATCAGGGCAACCGAACGGTCGATGATGATTTCCAGCGGCAGGTTCAGCGGGCCGAGCGAGCCGGCGCCGGCGCCAATGGCGTCGCGCAGTTCGGCTTCGGTGGCCATGACCAGCGGGTCGGCAACCTGTTCCAGCTTGGTGGCCTTGATTTCGTTCAGTTCGTGGTCGCCGCGAACGATCAGGGCGATCAGCTTGCCTTCTTCGGCGCCGCGCACGATCAGGGTCTTGACGGTCTTTTCGATCGCCAGGCCATGGTTTTCGACCAGTTGCGCAATGGTCTTGGCATTCGGGGTGTCGACCAGGCGCAGCTCCTCGGTAGGGGCTGGGCGCACGGTTTCGCGCGGGATGGCCTCGGCCTTCTCGATGTTGGCGGCGTAGTCGGAGCTGTCGCTGAAGATCACGTCGTCTTCGCCGGACTCGGCCAGTACGTGGAACTCATGCGAGTAGCTGCCACCGATGGAGCCGGTGTCGGCCTGCACTGGGCGGAAGTCCAGGCCCAGGCGGGTGAACACGTTGCTGTACGCCTGGTGCATGCGGTCGTAGGTTTCCTGCAGGGAAGCCTGGTCGGCATGGAACGAGTAGGCGTCCTTCATGATGAACTCGCGGCCACGCATCAAGCCGAAGCGCGGGCGGATCTCGTCACGGAACTTGGTCTGGATCTGGTACATGTTGAGCGGCAGCTGTTTATAGCTGGACAGCTCGTTACGGGCCAGGTCGGTGATGACTTCTTCGTGGGTCGGGCCAACGCAGAAATCACGCTGGTGGCGGTCTTTCAGGCGCAGCAGCTCGGGGCCGTACTGCTCCCAGCGGCCGGACTCCTGCCACAGCTCGGCAGGCTGGATGCTTGGCATCAGTACTTCCAGGGCGCCGGCGGCGTTCATTTCCTCGCGCACCACGGCCTCGACCTTGCGCATTACCCGCAAGCCCATCGGCAGCCAGGTGTACAGGCCAGAGGCCAGTTTGCGGATCATGCCGGCACGCAGCATGAGCTGATGGCTGATGACCACTGCGTCGGCAGGGGTTTCTTTCTGGGTGGCGAGCAAATATTGACTGGTGCGCATGGTTAGCCGTGTCGATTGCCTAAGACGTTGAAATAGCCCCGCATTGTACGGGGGTGAAACGAAGGCGTACAGGATGCCCCAGGGCGTGACACTTGTCAGCCAAGAAAAAGCCCGGCGTGATCGCCGGGCTTTTCAGGTGCGGGGCACTGCAAGCCAGGCTTACAGGATGCTCAGCGGGTACTCCACGATCAGGCGCAGTTCGTCGATCGATGGGGAGCTGTCCAGGTACACCGCATCGGAGGAGCGGTAGGTAGCCTGACGGATACGGAAGCTCAGGTCCTTGGCCGGGCCTTCCTGCAGCACGTACTTGATATCGATATCGCGTTCCCATTCTTTACCGTTGTCGCCGCTCGTAACGTTGGCGCCGGTGCCGTGTACGTAACGGGTCATGAAGGTCAGGCCTGGGATGCCGAATTGGGCGAAGTTCAGGTCGTAGCGAGCCTGCCAGGACTTCTCGTCTTCGGAGTTGAAGTCGGAACGGGCCACGGAGTTGGCCAGGAAGATGGTACCGCCGCCGTCTACGCCGTATGCGTAATCGCCGTCACCGGACACTTTTTGATAGGCCAGAGTGAAGGTGTGAGCGCCGATGTTATAGGCAGCCGACAGGCTGAATGCGCGGTTGTCGAGTTTGTCACCATCGTAGGCGCGGGCCAGGTTGCCATCGCTCTTGGTGTCATAGATGTTGAAGTCGAACACCAGGCCTTGCTTGTCGGAAATTGGCAATGCCCAGTTGACGTTGGCGTAGTACTTGCGCCAGTAGTCTTCAACCTTGGAGTAGTAGAGGCTGGTGCTCAGATTGTCGGAGAAGGCATAAGTGCCGCCGACAACGTTGGCTTCCTTCAGTTGAAGGCTATCGTGATAAGTCTGAGCCTGGGCGTTCAGCGCGGTGAAGTGACCGGCGTGCAGTGTAAGGCCATCGATTTCGTTGCTGGTGATCAGGCCACCTTGAGCAACTTCCGGCAGCAAGCGGCTGTCGTCGGTAGCAAATACTGGCAATGCGGTGAACTGGTCGCCGAATTTCAGCACAGTGTTGGAAATGCGCATTTTCACTGCGCCGCCGCCTTCGGAGTAGTCGTCCTGCGAGCGACCGTCGGAGCCCTCGGGGAACAGACCGGTGCCAGCGCGGCCTTTGCCGCTGTCCAGCTTGAGGCCCAGCATGCCGATGGCGTCGACACCGAAGCCTACGGTGCCTTGGGTGAAGCCCGATTCGAAGGTGCCGAGGAAGCCAAGGCCGGTTTCTTCAACGCGGCTCTGGGCGCCAGATGGGACGTTACGGAAGTCACGGCTGAAATACAGCATGCGGGTCTTGACGTTCAGCTTGCTGTCTTCAACGAAACCTTTGGACTCGTCTTGTGCCGAGGCCATTGCCAACTGCGAGGTCCCCGCCGTAACGGCCAGGGCGATCATGCTCCACTTCATCACGCGCATCGTGATTTGCTCCTTTGGTTTTTAGGAAGAGTACCGCTGCGTCCCAGTCTTTTAGTTATAAGGTGCAGCTCTTTCTTGTTATGTCGGCGAAAATGTATAGCACGCTGACTGTTGTTGGCGATATGGCTATAAGCACTCTTTACGGAACTTTTTTGCCATGTCGCTTTTGGGTATTTCCATGTCGCAAATCACGCCCCGGTTTATGGGTCGTACAACGCCAGCGCTGTTCCTGTCACCGTAACGAATCTGTAAGTACCGATTCCGGTTAAGGAAACTCCCTGGTAACCAATGCCGCTGTTGTTATTTGTCGCGTTCACCTGCCATTGCAGATGTCGTGCCGACTTGACGTGAAGGGAATGCAACAAGCGTGCTCAAAATTCGCAACACTTCATGAAATTTTCACAAAAACGGCTACCGAGGGTCGGAAAGCACCGTAAACACGGGGCGAGGGCAGCGCGGGCTCATGTTGGAGTCGAGAATCATTAAAATTTAAAAAGCTGCCAACAAAGTCAATGTGTTACCGCAGCATGTTCATCCAGAGTCATTTGTGGGGTGATACGTGCGGAACGGGTGATTAGGTAGCCTCATTTTGGTGCGAAAAGTAGCGCTGTGTTACCGGGAATGTGCAAGGTATCCTTGCAGCCTGTTTTCCGCTCGAAGCGGGTTGGTTTTGCCTGAAGGAGAGATACCGTGTTCGTCCTCGATTCGCGTTTGCAGCAGGATTCCCTGGTGCTGGGGGAGTTTGCGCTGTGCCAGTTGCTGCTGAGCAAGGATGCCAACTACCCATGGTTCATCCTGGTGCCCAAGCGTGCCGGTATCAGCGAACTGTTCGAGCTGGATGCGCCAGAGCAGCAGCAGTTGTGGCAGGAAACCACCCTGTTGGCTGAAGCGCTGAAAGCCAGCTACAGCGCCGACAAGATGAACGTGGCCACCTTGGGCAATGTGGTCAGCCAGTTGCACATGCATGTGATCGTACGTCAGCGTGACGACGCTGCCTGGCCTGCACCGGTGTGGGGCAAGTGCCCGGCCGTGGCCTACAGCGACGATCAGTTGCAAGCCATTCGTGAGCGTTTGCGTGGGCTGCAACTTGCTGGCTATCAGGAGGCCTGACATGTCGCTGGAATTGCGTATTGTCGAACTGGAAACCCGCCAGGCGTTCCAGGATGACACCCTTCAGGCGTTGAATGACGTGGTGTTCGAGCAGGCGCGGGTGATCGAGCGGCTGCAATCGCAGATGGCCGAGCTGATCAAGCGTTATGAAGAGATGGTTGGCCAGTACGGCAGCGAAGGGGAAGAGGCGCCACCGCCTCATTATTGACGGGTTGCAAGGGCCTATTCACCGGCATGCCGGTGAATAGGCCCTTGGGTGGTGCGGCAATCAGCGGCGGGCTACCGCAACTACATCTTCAGCTTGCAGGCCCTTGTCGCGGTGCATCACCGAAAACTCCACGCGCTGGCCTTCGACCAGAATGCGATGGCCTTCGCCGCGGATGGCGCGAAAGTGCACGAAGATGTCATCGCCCGAATCGCGGGAGATAAAACCAAAGCCTTTCGAGGTGTTGAACCACTTGACGGTGCCGGTATCACGGTTGACGCCATCTTGCGTCGTGTGCTGGCTGTTGCGAGCCTTGCGCGGTGTGCGGGCAAAGCCCACGGCCAGGTGCAGGGCCACGGCCAGTGCTGCGCAGACCAGCGCAGCAAGGTTGCCCATTTCCGGGCGGGCCAGCAGCGTCAGGGTTTGCAGTACCACTGCCACTACCAGCAAGGCGCAGGCAAGGTGCTGCAATTGCTGCCGTGCACCGCGGTAGTACAGTGGCACAACGGGGGCGAGGACCAGGTTGAGCAGGCCGAGCAGGGCCAGGTAAACCGCATCAGGTTGTTGCAGGAAGGGTGTCGCATCGGTTTTCAGGCTGGGTATGAGCGATAGCAGCAAGGCTGCCACGCCCGTCACCAGATGGACGATCTTGAACATGGGGTTGGCTCACAGTTGATAAGGCCGATCACAGGAAGAGCTGGCAGCACGGTGCGCATGAGGTGTAGAGCGCGAACACGTGGCAGGCCAGCCTATGCACCCGGCAATGACAGTCCGCACGGGTGGCACGGTGCCTATTTAACAGTAAAGCCGCAGGCTACTCAAACTGCAGGCTGCCCGCCGGGCGATGTGTTGCGCCATGTCACAGGCGATGCAGGTCAAGTGTTGCTACAGTGGTCGGCGTCCGCTTGAGTCTCAAGCCTTATGGAAAGGGGAACTTCATGGCAATCGATATCGGTATCAGTGAAGAAGATCGCAAGTCCATCGTCGATGGGTTGTCCCGCCTGTTATCGGATACCTACGTGCTGTATCTGAAAACCCATAACTTCCACTGGAACGTCACCGGTCCGTCGTTCCGCACCCTGCACCTGATGTTCGAGGAGCAGTACAACGAGTTGGCGCTGGCGGTCGATTCGATTGCCGAGCGCATCCGTGCCCTGGGCTTCCCGGCGCCGGGGTCGTATGCATTCTATGCGCGGCACTCCTCGATCAAGGAGGAGGAGGGCGTGCCCCCGGCTGACGAGATGATCCGCCAGCTGGTACAGGGCCAGGAGGCCGTGGTGCGTACCGCGCGCAGCATCTTCCCGGTGGTGGACAAGGTCAGTGACGAACCGACCGCCGACCTGCTGACCCAGCGCATGCAGGTGCACGAAAAAACTGCGTGGATGTTGCGGGTGCTGCTCGACGGCAAGTAAGCACCAAAAGCTGTCACATAACCCTGTGGGAGCGGGCGCGCCCGCGAACACCGGCAAGGCCGGCGCCATGCACCGCGTCGCCGGCTTCGCGGGCATGCCCGCTCCCACAGGGTTCGCGCTACGTTCAAGAGTTGGTTTTTGAACAGGAAAATTTTGCCGCTGCTTTAACCTCGCCCATCAGCGCTTCATAGCTCGTCTGTTACCGGTGACGAGGAAGTAGGGCGCATGATGCAAGCGAGCAAGCGTGTGGCTGGCCAGGGCAGTTGGCCAGGAAAACAGTGTGTTGATCCGTTCAAGGCGGATTTCGACATGTTGCAGATCCAGCCGGTGTCGCGCTCGGTGCGGCTCAACGGGTTTTCCACCTGCCTGCGCCTGGAGGCCGTCTACTGGGGTATCCTGGAGCGAATCGCCGCCGCCAACCGCTGTTCGGTCAGTGCCGTATTGTCCTACGTGGACCGCGAGGTGCACCTGCGTCAGGGTGGGGTTCGCAACTTCAGTGGGCTGATCCGGGTCATTTGTGTGGCCTGGCTGCAAAACCCGCCAAGTGCGCGCTGATCGCCGGGCGGGCTGCGCAGTGCTTGTTAACCATATATAATCCCGCTTTTTGCTGCCCCGGCAGCCAGCGTTATGGTTGACGAGAGACACCCATGCCCCTTTATGACTATCAATGTGCGTCCTGCGAGCATCGCATGGAAGTGCTGCAGAAGATCAGCGCCGCGCCGCTGACCGATTGCCCGGCCTGCCAGGCGCCCGCGCTGAAGAAGCTGCTGTCGGTGCCGGGCTTTCGCCTGAGCGGTAATGGTTGGTACGAAACCGACTTCAAGACCGGGGCGAAAAAGAATCTGGCAGGCGGCGACAAGGCCGACTGAGTTGAATGCTGTGACCGGGTCTTGCAGTATTAGCCCTCCGGGCGGCCAAGGCCTCCACCGAATACACGAATCACGAGAAGCGAAACCACCATCATGATGCGCAGCCATTATTGCGGCCAACTGAACGAGAGCCTGGACGGCCAGGAAGTCACCCTTTGCGGCTGGGTCCATCGTCGCCGCGACCACGGCGGGGTGATCTTCCTCGACATCCGTGACCGCGAAGGCATGGCCCAGGTCGTGTTCGACCCGGATCGCGCCGAAACCTTCGCCGCCGCCGACCGCGTGCGTAGCGAATACGTCGTGCAGGTCACCGGCAAGGTGCGCAAGCGCCCGGACGGTGCGGTGAATGCCAACATGGCCTCCGGCGCCATCGAGATCCTCGGCTACCAACTGACCGTGCTCAATGAAGCAGAAACCCCGCCGTTCCCGCTGAACGAGTACTCCGACGTTGGCGAGGAAACCCGCCTGCGCTATCGCTTCATCGACCTGCGTCGCCCAGAAATGGCCGAAAAGCTGCGCCTGCGTTCGCGCATCACCAGCAGCATTCGTCGCTTCATGGACGACAACGGCTTCCTCGACGTCGAAACCCCGATCCTCACCCGCGCCACTCCGGAAGGCGCGCGTGACTATCTGGTGCCAAGCCGTACCCACGCTGGCAGCTTCTTCGCACTGCCGCAGTCGCCGCAGCTGTTCAAGCAGCTGCTGATGGTTGCCGGTTTCGACCGCTACTACCAGATCGCCAAGTGCTTCCGTGACGAAGACCTGCGTGCTGATCGCCAGCCGGAATTCACCCAGATCGACATCGAGACCAGCTTCCTCGATGAAAGCGAGATCATGGGCTTGACCGAAAGCATGATCCGCAAGCTGTTCAAGGAAGTGCTGGACCTGGAATTCGGCGAATTCCCGCACATGACCTTCGAAGAAGCCATGCGCCGCTACGGTTCCGACAAGCCGGACCTGCGTAACCCGCTGGAACTGGTCGACGTTGCCGATCAGCTGAAGGATGTCGACTTCAAGGTATTCGCCGGCCCCGCCAACGATCCGAAGTGCCGCGTTACTGCCCTGCGTGTGCCAGGCGCTGCCAGCATGCCGCGCAGCAAGATCGACGAGTACACCAAGTTCGTTGGCATCTACGGTGCCAAGGGCCTGGCGTACATCAAGGTCAACGAGCGCGCCAAGGGCGTCGAAGGCCTGCAGTCGCCGATCGTCAAGAACATCCCTGAAGCCAACCTGAACGTGATCCTGGATCGCGTTGGCGCGGTAGATGGCGACATCGTCTTCTTCGGTGCCGACAAGTTCAAGGTCGTCAGCGAGGCCCTGGGTGCTCTGCGCATCAAGGTCGGCAACGACTTCAACCTGCACACCTGCGAGTGGGCACCGATGTGGGTTGTCGACTTCCCGATGTTCGAAGAGAACGAAGACGGCAGCTTCACTGCACTGCACCACCCGTTCACCGCGCCAAAGTGCACCCCGCAAGAGCTGGAGGCCAACCCGGCCACAGCCCTGTCCCGTGCCTACGACATGGTGCTGAACGGTACCGAGCTGGGTGGCGGTTCGATCCGTATCCACCGCAAAGAGATGCAACAGGCGGTCTTCCGCCTGCTGGGTATCGAGGCAGAAGAACAGGAAGAGAAGTTCGGCTTCCTGCTCGACGCCCTGAAGTTCGGCGCACCGCCACACGGTGGCCTGGCCTTCGGCCTGGACCGCCTGGTCATGCTGATGACCGGTGCCCAGTCGATCCGTGAAGTGATCGCCTTCCCGAAAACCCAGAGCGCCGCATGCGTCATGACCCAGGCCCCAGGCCTGGTAGATGCCAAGGCCCTGCGCGAGCTGCACATCCGACTGCGCGAACAGACCAAGGTCGAGTAAGCAGTCCCCGGGCGCATCCACATGGATGCGCCTTTGCGTTTCGGCGCAGGTATTTTCCCGTCCCGCCCCGTACAGGGGCGGGGCTGTTTGTGAAACAAAGGATTCGGAGTCGTTATGGCTGGTCATTCCAAGTGGGCGAACATCAAGCACCGCAAAGAGCGCCAGGATGCCAAGAGAGGCAAGATCTTCACCAAGTGGATCCGTGAGCTGACGGTTGCTGCCAAGCAAGGTGGTGCTGACCCGGCATCCAACCCGCGCTTGCGCCTGGCACTGGACAAGGCCTTGGGTGCCAACATGAGCCGCGACATCATCGATCGCGCCGTGGCCCGCGGTGCTGGCACCAACGAAAGCGACAACGTCGAAGAGCTCAGCTACGAAGGTTACGGTCCGGGCGGCGTGGCGATCATGGTCGAAGCCATGACCGACAACCGCAACCGCACTGCTGCCGCTGTGCGTCATGCCTTCACCAAGTGTGGCGGCAACCTGGGTACCGACGGTTCGGTGGCTTACCTGTTCGAACGCAAGGGGCAGATCAGCTTTGCGCCCGGCGTTGAAGAAGACGCGTTGATGGAAGCGGCGATGGAGGCCGATGCCGACGACGTGGTGGCCAACGATGACGGTTCGTTCGATGTATTCACTTCGTTCAACAGCTTCTACGCCGTGCGTAATGCCCTGGAAGAGGCGGGGTTCAAGGCAGCAGATGCGGAAATCGTCATGCAGCCGACCACCAGCGCCGAACTCGACCTGGAGGGCGCCGAGAAGGTGCTCAAACTGATCGACATGCTCGAAGACCTGGATGACGTGCAGAACGTCTATTCCAATGCCCAGATTTCCGACGAGATCATGGAAAAACTCGGCTAAGGTTCTTCCGTTGGCCTTGAAGGCCTATTCGCGGGCAAGCCCGCTCCCACAGGTATTGCATCAGGCTCGGCTTTGATGCACTCCCTGTGGGAGCGGGCTTGCCCGCGAATAGGCCGGTACATTTTGAACATGCAGGCGCTATGACTCTGATTCTTGGTATCGACCCCGGCTCGCGCATCACCGGCTATGGCGTGGTACGCCAGACCGCCCGTGGTTGCGAGTACGTGGCGTCGGGCTGCATCCGCACCGGCAGCGGCGAGCTGCACGAGCGGTTACAGATCGTTTTTCGTGGTGTCAGTGAAATCATCACCCAGCACGGCCCCGTGACCATGGGCATCGAGCGGGTGTTCATGGCCCGCAATGCCGACTCGGCGCTCAAGCTCGGCCAGGCCCGTGGCGCGGCCATCGTTGCCGCCGCCGAAGCTGGCCTGGAAATCGCCGAGTACAGTGCCACCCAGGTCAAGCAGGCCGTCGCCGGCACCGGTGGGGCCAACAAGGAGCAGGTGATGATGATGGTCATGCACCTGCTGAAACTCACGCAAAAGCCGCAGATCGATGCCTCCGATGCACTGGCCATCGCCCTGTGTCACGCCCATACCCGTTCCAGCCTGGTGCCACATGGCCTGGCC
This sequence comes from Pseudomonas sp. NPDC008258, assembly GCF_042956345.1. Taxonomy (NCBI): domain Bacteria; kingdom Pseudomonadati; phylum Pseudomonadota; class Gammaproteobacteria; order Pseudomonadales; family Pseudomonadaceae; genus Pseudomonas; species Pseudomonas sp. NPDC008258. Next base: position 177,994 of record NZ_JBIBGE010000005.1, on the reverse strand, counting down.
ACGGCGCGGCGACGCGGCGGGCGCTTGCGTCTGTAGGCGCTTCATGCGCTGATACACATTTTGTCCGGGTGAAGCGTTCACCCGCTGCATTTGCTGATAGGGTTGAGCGGTCTTTGACCCGCTCCCCGAGAGGAAGGATCGGAACGTGATTGGACGTTTGCGCGGCACCCTGGCGGAAAAACAGCCGCCGCACCTGATTATCGACGTCAACGGCGTGGGTTACGAACTGGAAGTTCCCATGACCACGCTGTACCGTCTGCCCAAAGTGGGCGAAACCGTCACCGTGCACACCCACCTGGTGGTGCGCGAAGACGCCCACCTGCTTTACGGCTTTGCCGAAAAGCGCGAGCGCGAGCTGTTCCGCGAGCTCATCCGCCTCAACGGCGTGGGGCCGAAGCTGGCATTGGCGCTGATGTCTGGCCTGGAGGTCGACGAACTGGTGCGCTGCGTACAGGCCCAGGACACATCGGCCCTGGTGCGCGTGCCCGGTGTCGGCAAGAAAACTGCCGAGCGCCTGCTGGTCGAGCTCAAGGACCGCTTCAAGGCCTGGGAAACCTCCCCAGCCATGTTCACCCTGGTCTCCGATGGCCCGTTGCCGGTCGCCAGCGAATCCACCGCAGAGGCTGACGCCGTCAGCGCGCTGGTCTCGCTGGGCTACAAACCGCAGGAAGCGAGCAAGGCAATTGCCGCGATCAAGGACAAGGCCGGCCTGAGCAGTGAGGAGCTGATCCGCCGCAGTCTGAAAGGGATGATTACCAAGTGATCGAAGCCGACCGCCTGATCGCCGCCAGTGGCCGCGACCGTGAAGAGGTTCAGGACCGGGCAATCCGCCCGCTGAGCCTGGACGAGTACATCGGGCAGCCGGTGGTGCGTGAACAGATGTCGCTGTTCATCCAGGCTGCCCGTGGCCGTAGCGAGTCGCTCGACCACACTTTGATCTTCGGCCCACCGGGTCTGGGCAAGACCACCCTGGCCAATATCATCGCCCATGAAATGGGCGTGTCGGTGAAGAGCACTTCGGGGCCGATTCTTGAGCGCCCCGGCGACCTGGCGGCCATGCTGACCAACCTCGAGCCGCACGACGTGCTGTTCATCGACGAAATCCACCGCCTGTCGCCGGTCGTCGAAGAGGTGCTGTACCCGGCCATGGAAGACTTCCAGCTCGACATCATGATCGGCGAAGGGCCTGCCGCCCGCTCGATCAAGCTCGACCTGCCGCCGTTTACCCTGGTCGGTGCCACCACCCGTGCCGGCATGCTCACCAACCCGTTGCGTGACCGCTTCGGTATCGTCCAGCGCCTGGAGTTCTACAGCGACAAGGACCTGGCCACCATCGTCAGCCGCTCGGCCAACATCCTGGGCCTGGTGATCGAAGACCAGGGCGCCTACGAGATTGCCCGGCGTGCCCGTGGCACGCCACGTATCGCCAACCGCCTGTTGCGCCGCGTGCGCGACTACGCCGAGGTGCGCGGCAAGGGCCAGATCACCAAGGCCGTGGCCGACATGGCGCTGAACCTGCTGGATGTCGACGAGCGCGGGTTCGACCATTCCGACCGCCGCCTGCTGCTGACCATGATCGAGAAGTTCGATGGTGGCCCGGTAGGGGTGGACAACCTGGCTGCAGCCATCAGCGAAGAGCGCCATACCATCGAGGACGTGCTTGAGCCGTACCTGATCCAGCAAGGCTATATCATGCGCACCCCGCGTGGCCGCGTGGTTACCCGGCATGCCTACCTGCACTTTGGCCTGAACGTACCCGGGCGTCTGGGGGAGGGTGGAGATTTTTCCGAAGCAGGCGATGAATGACAGATCAAAACCGGCTTTTCGTGGTCCTACCGCTGGCATGCCGAAGGTGCGCTGGCAATAAGACATTAATGAAGAAAAAACAGTTGCCACAGCGGATTGGCAAGCTGAGGAGTAAGCACTAGAGTATGCGCGCGCAAAATGGCCTGGAACCGTTCGCACACCGTTGTCGCGTCTATTACGAAGATACCGATGCCGGTGGCGTGGTGTATTACGTCAATTACCTGAAATTCATGGAGCGCGCGCGCACCGAACGCCTGCGGCAGCTGGGCTTTTCCCAGTCGCAACTGGCGCAAGACAACCTGTTGTTCGTGGTCCATTCCAGCGAAGCGCGTTATCACGCGCCGGCGCGGCTGGATGACGAACTGCGGGTCACCGCGCACGTACTTGAACTCAATCGCGCCAGCCTGCGTTTCGTACAGCAGGTCTGGCGAGAAAAGGATGAAACGCTGCTCTGCGAAGGGCAGTTCCTGGTGGCAGCCGTGCGCGCCGACACTTTCAAACCCCGAGCCATACCCCCCCAGCTACGCGACGCCTTTGCGGCGGACGGCTCGGGTAATCAATCGAATGCAGGAGAATAAGCGTGGAAGCTAACGTCGTCGACCATACCTCCATGTGGAGTCTGGTCAGCAATGCCAGCGTGGTGGTACAGCTGGTAATGCTGACCCTGGTGGCCGCCTCGGTCACTTCATGGATCATGATCTTCCAGCGCAGCACCATGCTGCGTGCCGGTCGTCGTGCGCTGGATGCCTTCGAGGAGCGCTTCTGGTCGGGTATCGACCTGTCCAAGCTGTACCGCCAGGCAGGCAGCAACCCAGACCCGGACTCAGGTGTCGAGCAGGTTTTCCGTGCCGGCTTCAAGGAGTTTTCGCGCCTGCGCCAGCAGCCAGGCGTTGACCCGGACGCCGTCATGGAAGGCGTTGGCCGTGCCATGCGCGTGGCCATTTCGCGCGAGGAAGAAAAACTCGAGCAAAGCCTGCCGTTCCTGGCCACCGTTGGTTCCACCAGCCCGTACATCGGCCTGTTCGGTACCGTGTGGGGCATCATGAACTCGTTCCGCGGCCTGGCCAGCGCCCAGCAGGCCACCCTGGCCACCGTTGCCCCGGGTATCGCCGAAGCACTGATCGCCACCGCCATTGGCCTGTTCGCCGCAATCCCGGCGGTCATCGCCTACAACCGGTTTGCCGCGCGCAGCGAAGTGCTGATCGGTCGTTACTACACCTTCGCCGACGAGTTCCAGGCGATCCTGCACCGCAAAGTGCACACCAGCGAAGAGTAATCAGGTAGAAGCCCATGGCCCGAGTTCGCCACAAACGCAAGCCCGTCGCCGAGATGAACGTGGTGCCCTACATCGATGTGATGCTGGTGCTGCTGGTCATCTTCATGGTGACGGCGCCCATGCTCAATCAGGGCGTGAAGGTCGACCTGCCCAAGGTTTCCAGCGAAGCCTTGCCGCAGGACAACAACGTCCAGATCCTCACCATTTCCATCAAGGCCGACAAGACCTATTACTGGAACCTTGGCAGCGAAGTCGATACCGACAAGCAGATGGACAAGGCCATGACCTTGCCTGACATGACCAGTGCAGTGACCAAGATCATTGCTGCCGGCCGTGACCAGGGCAAGCAGACCCAGGTGTTCATTCGTGGCGACAAGGCTGTCGACTATGGCGCGGTCATGGGTGCCATGGGCGGGTTGCAGAAGGCCGGTGTCGGTAACGTTGGCCTGATTACCGAGGCGCCCTGATGCAACAGCGAGAGCCATCCGCCTCGGAAAGCTACTTCTGGCCCAGTGTCTGGGCCATCGGCCTGCATGTGCTGGTGTTCGGCTTGCTGTTCGTCAGTTTTGCGATGACGCCTGAACTGCCGCCTTCCAAGCCGATCGTTCAGGCTACCCTGTACCAGCTCAAGTCCAAGAGCCAGGCGACCACCCAGACCAACCAGAAGATTGCCGGGGAAGCGAAGAAAACCGCGTCGCGCCAGACCGAAGTCGAGCAGCTGGAGCAGAAAAAGGTCGAGCAGGAGGCTGTGAAGGCCGCGGAACAAAAGAAAGCCGACGCTGCTCAAAAGGCCGAAGAGGCCCGCGAAGCTGCCGAAGCGAAAAAAGCCGAAGACGCTGCCAAGGCCGCAGACGCCGCCAAGGCTGCCGAGGCCAAGAAAGCCGCTGAAGCCAAGAAGGCCGACGAGGCGAAGAAGGCCGCCGAGAAACAGCAGGCCGACATCGCCAAGAAGAAGGCTGAGGAAGAAGCCAAGAAAAAAGCCGAAGAAGAGGCCAAGAAGGAGGCCGCTGAAGAGGCGAAGAAACAAGCCGCCGAGGACGCCAAGAAAAAGGCAGCCGAAGAGGCCAAGAAGAAAGCAGCCGAGGACGCCAAGAAGAAAGCGGCGGCCGAGGACGCGAAGAAGAAGGCAGCTGAAGAGGCCAAGAAAAAGGCCGCTGCAGACGCCCAGAAGAAAAAGGCACAGGAAGCGGCCCGCAAGGCGGCTGAAGACAAGAAAGCCCAGGCCCTGGCCGAGCTGTTGTCCGATACCACCGAGCGGCAGCAGGCGCTGGCCGACGAGCAGGGTGACCAGGTGGCCGGCGACTTCGACGACCTGATCCGCATGCGCGCGGCCGAGGGCTGGGCACGTCCGCCTTCCGCGCGCAAGGGCATGACGGTGGTCCTGCAGATCAACATGTTGCCGGACGGTACCATCACCAGTGTCAGCGTGGCCCGTTCCAGTGGTGACGGCCCGTACGACAGTTCGGCGGTGGCTGCGGTGAAGAACATTGGTCGTTTGACCGAGATGCAGGGTATGAAGCCGAGCGATTTCAACCAATATCGTTCGTTCAAGATGACATTTACACCTGAGGATCTAGCGTTGTGATTAAACGTCTGAGAGGACTGCTGGTCATGCTGTGCTGCGTGGCAGGCATGGCCGTAGCAGAGGAAAAGAACATCCTGGTCACCAGCGGCAGCGACCGGGCAACCCCCATCGCAGTAGTGCCGTTCGGTCTGCAGGGCGGCAGCGTGTTGCCAGAAGACATTGCCGACATCATCGGCAACGATCTGCGCAACTCCGGCTACTACTCGCCGATTCCGCGGCAGAACATGATCAGCCAGCCGTCGCAGGCCAGCGAAGTCATCTTCCGTGACTGGAAGGCGCTGGGTGCCCAGTACGTGATGGTGGGCAGCATCGTGCCGTCGGGCGGTCGCCTGCAGGTGCAGTACGCGCTGTTCAACGTCGCTACCGAGCAGCAAGTGCTGACCGGCAGCGTGGCGGGCAGCACCGACCAGCTGCGCGACATGGCGCACTACATTGCCGACCAGTCGTTCGAGAAGCTCACCGGCATCAAGGGGGCGTTCTCCACCCGTATGCTGTACGTGACGGCCGAGCGCTTCTCCACCAACAACACCCGCTACACCCTGCAGCGTTCGGACTACGACGGTGCGCGTGCGGTTACCTTGCTGCAATCGCGTGAGCCGATCCTGTCGCCGCGCTTTGCGCCAGATGGCAAGCGTATTGCCTATGTTTCGTTCGAGCAGAAGCGTCCACGCATCTTCATCCAGAACATCGATACCGGCCGCCGCGAGCAGGTGACCAACTTCGAAGGCCTGAACGGCGCACCAGCCTGGTCGCCGGACGGCTCGCGCCTGGCGTTCGTATTGTCGAAAGACGGCAACCCGGACATCTATGTGATGAACGTGGCATCGCGCCAGATCAGCCGTGTTACCGCAGGCCCGGGTATCAATACCGAGCCGTTCTGGGGTAAAGATGGCAACACCCTTTACTTCACGTCCGACCGTGGCGGCAAGCCGCAGATCTACAAGCAGTCGGTCGGTGGCGGTGGTGCCGAGCGCGTAACCTTCGTAGGTAACTACAACGCCAACCCGAAACTTTCGGCGGACGAAAAGACCCTGGTGATGATCCATCGCCAACAGGGTTTTACCAACTTCAAAGTGGCGGCACAGGACTTGCAACGCGGAAGTGTAAAGATTCTGTCTGAAACAAGTCTTGATGAGTCTCCCACTGTTGCGCCAAACGGCACCATGCTAATCTACGCCACCCGCCAGCAGGGCCGGGGAGTCTTGATGCTCGTGTCGCTTAATGGCCGCGTGAGGCTCCCACTTCCTACCGCTCAAGGCGAAGTCAGAGAACCGTCCTGGTCCCCTTACCTGAACTGATTGCGGCGTAATACGTTTTGCTTAACACACTGGGGTTTCATTAGGAGTTTCACGATGGAAATGCTGAAGTTTGGTAAATTTGCTGCGCTGGCTCTGGCCATGGCCGTAGCTGTAGGTTGCTCCTCGAAGGGCGGTGACAACGCAGGCGAAGGCGCTGCTGTAGACCCTAACGCTGGCTACGGTGCCAACACTGGCGCAGTTGACGGCTCCCTGAGCGAAGAAGCTGCCCTGCGCGCAATCACCACCTTCTACTTCGAATACGACAGCTCGGACCTGAAGCCAGAAGCCATGCGCGCTCTGGACGTTCACGCCAAGGACCTGAAAGCCAACGGCAACCGCGTTGTTCTGGAAGGTAACACCGACGAGCGCGGCACCCGCGAGTACAACATGGCTCTGGGTGAGCGTCGTGCCAAGGCCGTTCAGCGCTACCTGGTTCTGCAGGGCGTTTCCCCTGCTCAGCTGGAACTGGTTTCCTACGGCGAAGAGCGTCCAGTTGCCACCGGCAACGACGAGCAGTCCTGGGCTCAGAACCGTCGCGTAGAACTGCGTAAGTAAGTTCTTATGCGTATGTGCCGCCGTGTAGTAACCGTCCTCGCACTCAGCCTGCCGCTCGCGGCCTGGGCTGAGGTCCCTGTAGTAGATGACAACGCAGGCAGTTATCCGCCTGCGGGTTATGGCACGAGCGGCGCCTATGCCGGGTCGGGGGCTTCGGCCCCTGCCTCTGCACAGGGCCAGCTGTTCATGCAGCTGCAACAGATGCAGGACCAGCTTTCCCGCCAGCAAGGCATCATCGAAGAGCTGCAGAACGATGTGTCGCGCATGAAGCAGGAAAACCTGGAGCGATACCAGGACCTGGACCGTCGCATCAACAGTGGCGCTGCGCCTGCCGCAACCCCTGACAATTCCTCCGGTGGTGGTGCATCCAATGCCGCCCCCGATGCAGCAGCAGGTGCTGCTGCGCAACAACCGGCCGCCAGTAGCGAGCCCGGTGATCCGGCGAAAGAAAAGCTCTACTACGATGCTGCTTTCGACCTGATCAAGCAGAAAGACTTCGACAAGGCCAGCCAGGCGTTCAACGCCTTCCTGCGCAAGTACCCCAACAGCCAGTACGCCGGCAATGCCCAGTACTGGTTGGGTGAGGTGAACCTGGCCAAGGGTGACCTGCCAGGCGCCAGCCAGGCCTTTGCCCAGGTCAGCCAGAAGTATCCGAAGCACAGCAAGGTGCCTGATTCGCTGTACAAGCTGGCCGACGTCGAGCGCCGCATGGGCCACACCGACAAGGTCAAGGGCATCCTGCAGCAGGTCATTACCCAGTACCCCGGCACCTCCGCCGCGCAACTGGCACAGCGCGACTTGCAGAAGCTCTGAGCCTTGTAGCAGCACCGTTCGAAAGAAACCCGCGCCAGCCGCGGGTTTTTTCGTTAGAATCATCGCCCTTTTTTCGTAAACACGCTGCTGCGGATAACGCTATGTCGAGTCCGCGACAGTGCCTGACGGAGGCGGGCAGCCTGTTTAGCTGTCACGCCCGTGGCGAGCATGCAAGACACATTACGCATCACCGAAGTCTTTTACTCTTTGCAGGGTGAAACGCGAACGGCTGGGCTGCCCACGGTTTTCGTGCGCCTCACCGGTTGCCCCCTGCGCTGCCAGTACTGCGACAGTGCCTATGCCTTCACTGGCGGCACCATTCGTACCCTTGATTCGATCCTTGAGCAGGTTGCCGGCTTCAAGCCCCGGTACGTTTGCGTCACCGGTGGCGAGCCACTGGCCCAGCCCAACGCCTTGCCGTTGCTACAGCGGCTGTGTGACGCCGGTTACGAGGTATCACTGGAGACCAGTGGCGCACTCGATATCTCTGGCACCGACACCCGTGTCAGCCGCGTGGTCGACCTGAAGACTCCGGGCTCCGAAGAGTCGCACCGTAACCGTTACGAGAACATCGAGCACCTGACCCGCAACGACCAGGTCAAGTTTGTCATCTGTTCCCGTGAGGACTACGACTGGGCCGTATCCAAGCTGATCCAGTACAACCTGGCCGAGCGTGCCGGCGAGGTGTTGTTCTCGCCTAGCCACCATCAGGTAAATGCCAGTGACCTGGCGGACTGGATCATTGCCGACAACCTGCCTGTGCGTTTCCAGCTGCAGCTGCACAAGCTGTTGTGGAACGACGAACCCGGACGCTGATTGAGGAGCAAGCACACATGACAGAAAAACGCGCAGTAATCCTGTTGTCCGGTGGCCTGGACTCGGCCACCGTGGTTGCCATGGCCAAGGCCCAAGGCTACAGCTGCTACACCATGAGCTTCGACTATGGCCAGCGCCATCGTGCCGAACTGAATGCTGCCGCCCGCGTTGCCCGTGACCTGGGCGTAGTCGAGCACAAGGTGATCGGCCTGAACCTCGACGGCATTGGCGGCTCGGCGTTGACCGACAGCAGCATTGACGTGCCAGAAGCCCCAAGTGAAGGCATACCGGTCACCTACGTGCCGGCGCGTAATACCGTATTCTTGTCCTTGGCCCTGGGTTGGGCAGAAGTGCTGGAGGCGCGGGACATCTTCATTGGTGTGAACGCCGTGGACTACTCAGGCTACCCGGATTGCCGCCCCGAGTTCGTCGAATCCTTCGAGCGCGTGGCCAACCTGGCGACCAAGGCGGGTGTTGAAGGGCAGGGTTTCCGCATCCAGGCACCCCTGCAGAACATGAGCAAGGCGCAGATCGTGCAGGCCGGCATGGCCCGTGGCGTGGATTACAGCCTCACGGTTTCCTGCTACCAGGCCGACGATGACGGCCGTGCCTGTGGCAAGTGCGACAGCTGCCGCCTGCGCGCCGACGGCTTCAAGGCGGCCGGTGTAGAAGACCCGACGCGGTATTATTGAAAATTTTTGATGGGCTATTGATTTTTCGTTAGAAATCAGTATTATACGCGCCATCAAATGGGTCGTTAGCTCAGTTGGTAGAGCAGTTGGCTTTTAACCAATTGGTCGTAGGTTCGAATCCTACACGACCCACCATATGCAGTACGTCAAAGCCCGCGACCAGCAATGGTCGCGGGCTTTTTCGTTGTGTGCCCTATGCGATGGTGGCATCACCGCTGGTGCTCTACAACCGCGTCACATAGCACTGGGAAATTTACCGAGTTGGCAATGAAGCATTCATGGTGGGCCTGCTCGTGTAGGCGCATGGCAAGGTCGATGTCCGACCCGCTTGCTACGACGACTCTTGGGCACAAGGTCACCTGCCTGAAATGCCCCTTGCGCTGATTGTCGCCCTCAGACATAAAACCCAGCGGCTGATCGACATACTCCAGCACGTTCACGTCATTGACCGCACACAGGTGCAAGTACCACAGCTTATGGCAGGCCGAGAGCGAAGCGACCAGTAGATCCTCAGGGTTCCAGCGCGAGGAATCGCCGCGAAACGCGGGGTCCGCAGAGCCGGCAATGGGGCGTTTGTTGCCTGCTGTTATATCGAAATCGCGTTGGTAGGACGTGTAATGGGTTGTTCCTTCACCGCTGTTGCCGACCCAGTTCACGGTAACGCTATAGGTATGTTCCTTCATATTTGATCCTTTGTAGCCAATTCGGCAGTGCCGAAGTCCACGCTTTGCGGATTTTAATTAGTTCTACTGAAGGTCTATTCAGCCCATTCAGTATCCCCGGTAAACACCACAGTAATCCAGCGGTCCGGCCCTTCACCCCCAACGGCATCGCCCACTTCGTTACGCAGCGCGTCCCACTCATCGATTGTTTTCGCCCCCATGTCTGGTGGCACGATGAAATACAATTCGATCTCCCGTGAGCGTCCTACCTTGGCCACGTAAGCCCGATACGACTGCAAACCGTGCTTGCTGACGAACGCCTTTGCCACGTCATCTACGTGTTCCTTCAGGTCACCCGGCGTGACCAGGAATATTTCCGACAGTGCCTGGCGCACCACCGACATCGGCAGAGGCACGATTACCAGGCAGACCAGTGCCAGTACCGCAGGGTCGATGTACGGCGATACCCACTCCAGTGATGTGCCCTGCACCGCGTAACCAAAGCAGAACGCGATCAGCAGTGCAGCGGTGATGCTGGCCGACATCACCCAGCCCTTGACGTCCATGCGCACGAAATCCGAGCCCAGCTTGCGGTTGGCGCGGGCTTCGACGATAGCGATGGTGACGCAAGCGATCACGGTGAGTACGGCATAGACCATGGCAATGCCGAACTCCAGGTGACGGCCGCCTTGCAGCAGGCTGCTGACCGCGTTGATCAGCGCATAGATGGCCACGCCGCTGAGCAGGATGCCATTGAGCGCCAGTACCATGGGTTCCAGGTGCCAGAAACCCATGGTGAAACGCTCACGTAGTTTGCGTGACATCTGCACGCTGGTGGTGTGCGAGGTAATCAGCTTGACCACCACCAGCGACAGCCCGCTCATGCTGGCGTCGACCAGTGAGTACACGCCGTCGAACATGATGGAAAACGAGCCAGAGGCGATGCCAAAGGCGATGCCGATGGTGGCGATGAACAGGGTGACGGCGATTGAGGTGCGTAACAGGCCCTGTTCGCTGGTGATGTCGAAGAAGGTGGATCTGTTTGGGTTGTGCATGGGTTGTGCTCAGAATTAACAATGGTGCGGTGCCTTTGAGGGCCTCTTCGCGGGCTTGCCCGCTCCCACAGGTATGGCGCCACCCTGAAGGGCAGTGCAGTTCCTGTGGGAGCGGGCAAGCCCGCGAAGCAGGCGCATTGGCCCTTACAGGCTAGACGCGAAACTGCTCCATCAGCGCCTGCTGCTGGTTGGCCAGCCGGTTCAAGGCCAGGCTGATGCGTGCCGACTCATCCGCCTGGCCCGCCAGCGACTCGGTGACATCACGAATTCCTGCCACATTGCGATTCACTTCCTCGGCCACTGCGCTCTGTTCTTCCGCCGCCGAGGCAATCTGCAGGTTCATGTCGCTGATCACGGTCACCGCTTCGCCAATACGCTGCAGGGCTGGCAGCGCCTGTTCCATACGTGCCGCGCTGTCCTGAGCCTGGCGCTGGCTTTCGTGCATCGCGCCCACCACATCCTGGGTGCCTTGCTGCAGGCCTTCGATGACCTGGCGGATTTCCTCCACCGACACCTGCGTGCGCTGCGCCAGCCCACGTACTTCATCGGCGACCACGGCAAAACCGCGCCCGGCCTCGCCAGCGCGGGCGGCTTCGATGGCGGCATTGAGCGCCAGCAGGTTGGTCTGCTCGGCGATGGTACGAATCACTTCCAGCACCGAGCCGATCTGCCCGCTGCGTCCTTCCAGTGCACGCGCCTCGTCCATGGCGGTGTTCATGCCGGCTGCCAGGCGGTCGATGCCCTGGCGGGTGCTGTCGATCAGTTGCAGGCCTTCGCGGCTGGCCTGGTCGGCGGCGCGTGCGGCCTGGGCGGCCTGCGAGGCGTTGTGGGCTACATCCAGGGCGGTGGCGCTCATTTCGTTGGCCGCAGTGGCTACTTGCTCGATTTCGCGGTGCTGCTGCTGCATGCCACTGCTGGTCTGGCTAGCGATGGCGGCTGACTGGTCGGCAGTGCTGCGGGCTTCCTGCAGCGAGCCTTTGACTTGGGCAATGATCGGCTGCAGCTTGTCGAGGAAGCGGTTGAACCACCCCGTGAGCTGGCCCAGTTCGTCCTCGCGGGCGTAGTCCAGGCGGCGGGTAAGGTCGCCTTCACCGCTGGCGATGTCTTCCAGGCGTGCGGCCACGGCCAGGATGGGGCGGGTAACACCACGTGCGGTCAGCCACACCAGCAGCAAACCCACCACTGCGGCGCCCAGGCCGATCAACAAGCTGGTGAGATTGGCACGCTGGTTGTGCGCGTCCAGGCGCTGGTTGAGGGCCACGGCCGGCTCCTGCAGCACGCTTTCAGGTAGCTCAAGTAATACCTGCCAGGGAGCGGCGTCCGGGATTGGTGTAAAGGGGTGGGCCACTCGCAACAGGCCGTCGGCTACCGCCTTGTCCATTGGCTTGCCAAGCGTGCCGGCGTCGCGGCTGTTGCCAGCCAGCAGGCCGGCGGCGCTGGCAATACTCACCTGGCCCTGGCCGTCGAACAGCTCGCGGCGGCCGTCCACGCTCAGTTGCTGCAGGTTGGCCAGGCCGATGTCCAGGCCAACAACGCCCACTACCTTGCCGTGCTCGAGCAGTGGCACGGCAATGCTGGTCATCAGCACCTGGCGGCCGTTGACCTCGTCCAGGTACGGTTCGAGCATGCAGGTTCTGGCCGTGTCCTGCGGGCAGGTCAGCCAGCGGTTTTTCGCCGCGCCGTTGCTGCCGATGCTGGCGTCACCGAGCATCGATTCCGGCATGGCCTCAAGCTCCAGTGTGCCGGGGCTTGGCTGCGACCAATACAGCGAGAAGCGCCCACTTTCGTTGCTGCCAGCGGCATCCTGGCCGATGAACTGGCTGTCCTGCTGGTCCAGGGCGTTGGGCTGGAACACCAGGTACAAGCCGATCACATCCGGGTTGCCGGCCAGGCTGGCACGGGCCTGGCGGGTCAGTTCGGCGCGCAGGTCGCTGCCGCCACGAGCCTTGAGCACCTGCACCAGGCGGGCAAAGCCATTGCCGTACTGGTAGGCGTCCATGAAGTAACGCTGGATTCGCAGGGCCTGGGTTTCGGCGTGGGCCTGCAGGCGATGGCGTGCGCTGGTGTCGAGCATGGCGGTGTTGGCCTGGTTGACCAGCGCAGCGCTGCGCTGCGCTTGGGCCAACGACGTGGCCACCAGCAAGGCGACGATGGCCAGCAGGCACAGGCCGGCGAGCAGGGTGATCTTCCACTGGATGGAGAGGCGACGCAGCGGCATGAGGGCATTCCTTTTCGAACAAGTACAACGCCCGCGGTCAGGCGCGGGCGTTGTTGGCAGCGTGGGTCATTCGGCGACGTAGTTGGGTGGTGCTGCCCGGAAGGCTTTGGTCAGCCAGCCCAGGTAGACCAACCCGAGCGCAGCCCAGATGCCGCCAAACATCAGCGAGTGTGCGTTCAGGTCCAGCCACAGCGAGACAATGATGCAGAAGCCGATGGTAGGCAGCACCAGGTACTTCAGCTGGTTGGCCAGGCCTTTGCGGTTGCCTTCGCGCAGGTAGCAGTGGTTGATCACCGACAGGTTGACGAAGCTGAAGGCGACCAGGGCGCCGAAGTTGATGATCGAAGTGGCGGTCACCAGGTCGAAGAAGATCGCTGACAGCGAGATCAGCCCAACTACCGCAATGTTCAGCACCGGTGTCTTGTAGCGCGAATGCAGGCGGGCGAAGACACCGGCCGGTATCACGTTGTCGCGGCCCATCACGTACAGCAGGCGCGACACGCTGGTTTGCGAGGCCAGGCCCGAGGCGATGGTATTGATCACGGTGCAGGCGATGAAGATTGACTGGAACAGCTTGCCACCGACGTACAGGGCAATTTCCGGCAGGGCCGCTTCGTGGTCATGGAAGCGCGCCATGGTCGGGAAGTAGGCCTGGATGAAGTACGACACGGTGATGAACACCACGCCCCCGATCAGCGCGGTCAGGAAGATCGCCTTGGGGATGGTCTTGGCCGGGTCGCGGGTTTCTTCGGACAGGCAGGTAACCGCGTCGAAGCCCAGGAACGAGAAGCACAGGATGGTTGCCCCGGCGGCCAGTGCGCTGAACTGGGTCTGGCCGTCGGCGAACGGCAGCAGGCTCCAGGTAGTGCCCAGCCCTTCACCCTGGCCCAGGCCGCGTACGCACAGGTAGATGAACACGGCGATGATTGCCACCTGCACGCCCACGAACAGCAGGTTGAAGTGTGCCACCAGGTTTACGCTGCGCATGTTGATCAGGCTGATCAAGGTGACGAAACCGACCACCCAGATCCACTCCGGTACTTCGGGGAACATGGCCGAGAGGTACAGCTTGGCCAGCAACGCGTTGACCATCGGCAGCAGCAGGTAGTCCAGCAACGATGACCAGCCAACCAGGAAGCCAACGTGCGGGTTGATCGCACGTTGGGTGTAGGTGTACGCCGAGCCCGACTGCGGGAAGCGTTTTACCAGGGTGCCGTAGCTCACGGCGGTGAACAGGATGCCGACCAGCGCCAGGATGTAGGCGCTGGGCACATGGCCGGCAGTGATCCCGCTGACGATGCCGAAGGTATCGAACACGGTCATCGGGGTCAGGTAAGCCAGGCCGATGATAATCACATGCCAGAGGCGCAGGGTTTTACGGAGTTGGCCGTTGCCGGTTGCGCTGTGGTCAGGCTGCATGCTGGCATGGCTCCTGCGGCTGGGCGTAAACGTCGGGCACGGTGTATTGCGCATGCGGCAAGGGCGAGCGGGTGGGCTCCATGTTGTTCACCTTTTTTGTAGGAGCGGCGGAAGGCGCGTGGGGGGACGCGCAAAGTGGTGAAAATAAAAAACGATGGGTAGGTTGGTGTCAAGTTAAACATGACAAGATGTTGCTGAATTGAAATATTTATCGATTTAAACGGAGATATGTTCGGTTTTTGCGCGTTTTTGTGCGGTTATGATCAATTTGAATGTTCGTAAAAATTAACAAATAGTCACTCGTCAACAGGGTTGTCAGGCCCTTCCGAAAAAGTGTTTTTTCGCGTTTCGGGCTGACCTTCGTTTACTGTCGCAGTGGTACTCTTCGCTTTCTGCGTAGCCTTTTGCTGCCCAGGCAGCCCTTACGGACTAACGGTTCTATTCATGAAGAAATCAGTAGGCATCCTTTCCGGCCTGGCTATCGCCATTGCCGTCGTAACCACCGCTGGCGCCTGGTACACCGGCAAGCAGTTGCCTGCCGAGCTGGACCATGCCCTTGAGCGCAGCAACGCGGAGCTCAAGAAGGCCCTGGTGACCACCGGCGGCAGCATGAGCATCGAGCGGGTGTCGCTGGAGCAGCATTTCTTCAGCAGTACCGCCCAGTACCGGCTCAAGGCCCGTGACATCAACGTGGGTGAAGGTGAGGTGGTGAGTTTCGACGTGGGCGTGACTGACCAGATCGAGCATGGCCCGTTCCCTTGGTCACGGGTCAAGGCGTTGAAGCTGATGCCGGTCATGGCAGTCAGCAACAGCACCCTGCAAAAGGACGATGCCACTGAGGCATGGTTTGCCGCCGCAGGCGAGCAGGCGCCTGTCAGCGCACAGACCAGCCTGGGTTACGACGGCAATGTGGTCAGCCAGGTCCGGTTGGCGCCGGTCAAGCTTGACGAGGCGGACGGCAACAGCCTCGATTTCTCGGGCATGCAACTGGAGGTCAGTGGCGACAAGGAAGGCAAGGCTTCGAAGTTCCACGGCCAGGCCGACCGTTTCGTGATGAAACTTGTGCGCGACGACCAGCCGCCAGCAACGTTCGAGCTGACCGGCCTGAAGGTGGGTGGCAACCTGGCGGCCACTGCACACGACGCCGTCTATGTAGGTAACGTCGACCTGTCCCTGGCCGAAACCAAGGTCACCCTGGGGCCGAAGCAGCAGGTGTTGCTGATCAAGGGCCTGGAGCAGAATGCGCTGCAAACCCTTGATGGCCCGGATACCGTAGGCGGTCGCGTGGACTACAAGGTCGGCGACATCACCTGGGATGGCCGTGCGGTGGGCAAGGCGCAGATGGCGATCAGTATTGCCTCGGTCAACGCACCGGCGCTGCAGGCGTTGTCGAAGTGGTACCAGGCGCATTTGCCGGAGTTTGAGGCCGCAGCTGCAGCCGGCCAGCCGGTGCCGCAGATCCAGATGAGCGACGCAGAGAAGGCCATGTTCCAGGGTGACCTGCAGAAGCTGCTGGCCGCCAAGCCCAAGGTGGCAATAGAAAACCTGTCGTTCAAGACCGCCAATGGCGAGAGCCGCTTCAACCTGTCGATGGATTTCGCTGCCCCGGCCAGCTTCGACCTGCCGCCGGACCAGTTGAGCAAGCAGCTGATCACCGAAGTGAAGAGCAAGCTGTCGCTGTCCAAGCCGATGATGGGTGACCTTGCGACGTTGCAGGCGCTGCTGGATGGCCAGACCGACGCCCAGGCGATTGCCATGCAGTCGAGCCAGGCCGGGGAAATGGTCGGCATGATGGCGCTGCAGAGTGGCATGGCTACTGTCGAAGGCAACGATGTGGTGAGCAGCCTGCACTATGCCGATGGCATGGTTGATTTCAACGGCAAGAAAATGACCGTGGAAGAGTTCGCCATGCTCATGGCCGCACACCTGGCAGCCCTGTCGCCGCAGGGTTGATTGAACCTGTACCGGCCTCTTCGCGGGCACGCCCGCTCCCACAGGTTACTCATTGCTCCTGAGGGCAGCGCCGTACCTGTGGGAGCGGGCATGCCCGCGAAGTGGCCAGTGCAGCCAACACAAAAACCACTTTAGAATTCGCTGGATTCTCTGTAGCCTTCGGCCTCCGATAATAATCCGCGCCCGCAGAGGGCCGTGGCGGCCTGCGTGCCGTCCGGCACCCTTAGCCGATCTGCCAGGGCCGGGTGATACACTCGATTTGATGCGCACACGCGCCTGCAGGTCCAGCGATCATGACCCAGATTTCCGAACGCCTGTTGGTTCAGGCTCACCTTGATGCCAAGCAGCCCAATCCGCTGACAGCCGAGCAGGAGGCCGAATACCGTGCGGCCATCGCTGCCGAGCTCAAGGCCCAGAATGCCGTGCTGGTCGCCCACTACTACTGCGACCCGGTCATCCAGGCGCTGGCTGAAGAAACCGGCGGCTGTGTGTCCGACTCGCTGGAAATGGCCCGCTTTGGCAAGAACCACCCGGCCGAAACGGTGATCGTGGCCGGTGTGCGTTTCATGGGCGAAACGGCGAAAATCCTCACGCCTGAAAAGCGCGTGCTGATGCCCACGCTGGAGGCCACGTGCTCGCTCGACCTGGGCTGCCCGGTGGAGGACTTTTCAGCCTTCTGCGACAAGCACCCTGAGCGCACCGTGGTGGTGTACGCCAACACGTCTGCTGCGGTAAAAGCCCGTGCCGACTGGGTGGTAACGTCAAGCTGCGCGCTGGAAATCGTCGAAAGCCTTATGGATAACGGCGAGACCATCATCTGGGGGCCTGACCAGCACCTGGGCCGTTACATCCAGAAGCAAACCGGCGCCGACATGCTGTTGTGGGACGGTGCCTGCATCGTTCACGAAGAGTTCAAGTCGCGCCAGCTGGCCGACATGAAGGCGCTGTACCCGGACGCCGCAATCCTGGTACACCCCGAGTCGCCGGAAGCAGTGATCGAGCTGGCGGACGCAGTGGGCTCCACCAGTCAGCTGATCAAGGCGGCGCAAACCCTGCCGAACAAAACCTTCATCGTTGCCACCGACCGCGGCATCTTCTACAAGATGCAGCAGTTGTGCCCGGACAAAGAGTTCGTCGAGGCGCCCACCGCTGGCAACGGCGCGGCGTGCCGTAGCTGCGCGCATTGCCCGTGGATGGCGATGAATACCCTGGAGCGGGTACTGCATTGCCTGCGCAATGGCGGTGATGAGATTTTCGTCGACCCGGCGCTGGTGCCCAAGGCGATCAAACCGCTGAACCGGATGCTGGACTTTACCCAGGCGGCGCGGTTGAAGCTGTCCGGTAACGCCTGACGCCAGACCGCGTCGCCTTCTTCGCGGGCATGCCCGCTCCCACAGGTACAGCGCAACGCTTGCGAGCGTGTGGTCCCTGTGGGAGCGGGCATGCCCGCGAAAGGGCCCTCAACGCCCCATCATCTCCCGAACCATGCGCTGCTGCTCCATGATCTCCCGCTGACGCTGGTCAATCTGCGACGCCAGCGGGAAGTTCCCCCCCGCCCGGCGCTTGGCGTAGTCCAGCTGCTGGATCGCCTGGTCAAAATCCCCCACCAAGGTGAAGTATTCGGCCCGCGCCCGGTGCAAGCCAATGGTATTGCCCGACAAGCCCCGCACTTCAGCCATGTCGTACCACACGTCCGGGTCGTCCGGCCGGCTCTTCACCAGCTCGTTCAACACCTTCTCCGCCTCGGCAGGCTTGTTCTGTTTCACCAGCAAATCGGCCCGCACCTGTTTCAGCGGGTAGTTACCCGGGTACAGCCCCTGCATCCGCTCAGCGCGCTGTTGCGCGTCGGCCAGGCGGTTGTTGGTGATGTCCAGGTCAATCTGCGCCAGGTTATAGGTGATGTCGTTGGGCGCCTTGGCCAGTAGCGGCTTCAGGTTCTCACGCGCCTCGTTCAGCTGGCCTCCCTTGACTTGCGCCAGGGCCAGGCCATAGCGGGCGGCGTCCAGTTTGGGGTCGTCATCGAGTTGGGTGCGAAAACGCTTGGCCGCAAGGCCTGGGGTTTCTTCGTAGATCAGGGCTACGCGAGCGCGAATCAGCTGGTAGCGATGGCTGTCCTCGATGCCGCCTTTGGGCGCCTGTTCGGCACGGTTGCGGGTGTCGGCGATACGTGATTCTGTCACCGGGTGAGTCAGCAGAAATTCCGGCGGCTTGGCGCCGTAGCGATACTGCTGCGCTAGGCGTTCAAACATGCTTGGCATGTTGCGAGGGTCGTAACCGGCCTTTTCCAGGTTTTGAATACCGATTCGGTCAGCTTCCTGTTCGTTCTGCCGCGAGAAGCGCCGCTGTTCCTGAATGGCCGCTGCCTGGGTACCGGCAATCATGCCGATACCGGCATCGCCGGCACCACCCGCTGCCAGCACGATACCGGCCAGCAACGCCGCCATCATTGGCAGTTGCATGCGCTGCTGGGCTTCTACGCCGCGGGCGAAGTGGCGTTGTGACAAGTGCGCCAGTTCGTGTGCCAGTACCGAGGCGTACTCGCCTTCGGTTCGGGCGTTGAGGAACAGCCCGCCGTTGACCCCGACAATGCCACCTGGTGCGGCGAAGGCGTTCAGCTCACGGCTGTCGATGAGGATGAACTCCAGGCGCCGGTCCTGCAGTTGGCTGGTCTCGGCCAGCTTGTACACGCTGCTTTCGACGTAGTCCTTGAGCTGTGGATCGTTCAGCTGGTTGACCTGGCCGCGCAGCAGGCTCAGCCAGGCACGGCCCAGCTGGTGTTCCTGCTGCGGTGAAACGATTGCAGAACTGGCATCACCCAGCGATGGCAGGTCGTCAGCCTGGCCGGGTAGGGCCAACAGGCAGGCCAGCGTCAGCAGGGTAGGGCGCAGTAGATTCATGCATGAAGCTCGCGTCGGTCAAAGATACCTACTGTAGCGGGCTCACACGTTGGCGACCAGTGGCGCTATCCTAGCCGACCCTGCCAGCCAGCAGTCTGGCAATGCCTTTGGAGACCCTGCAATGAGTGACACCCTGACCTGCGACGCCGAACTGGACGCCAGCGGGCTGAATTGCCCTTTGCCGCTGCTGAAGGCCAAGATGGAGCTCAACCGCCTGGCCAGCGGCGCGGTGCTCAAGGTGATCGCCACGGATGCCGGGTCACAGCGTGACTTCCGCACTTTCGCCCGGTTGGCCGGTCATACCCTGCTGCAGGAAACGGCCGAGGCCGGCACCTACACTTACTGGCTGCGCAAGGCCTGAGTCTTTTCCAAGGATCGTCAATGTTCAAAGTGCTTCGCGACTGGATGCAGCGCTACTTCTCCGATGAAGAAGCGGTGGTGCTGGCGGTCCTGTTGTTTCTGGCTTTTACCGCGGTACTGACCTTGGGCGGCATGCTGGCGCCAGTGCTGGCGGGCATGGTACTGGCGTTCCTGATGCAGGGCCTGGTCAACGCTCTGGAGCGGGTGCGGGTACCGACCCGGCTGGCGGTGATGCTGGTGTTCGCCCTGTTCATGGGCGCGCTGGCAGTGTTCATGCTGGTGTTGGTGCCGCTGCTGTGGCACCAGCTGATCACCCTGTTCAACGAGCTGCCGGGCATGTTGGGCAAGTGGCAGTCGTTGTTGTTGCTGTTGCCCGAGCGCTACCCGCACCTGGTCTCGGACGAGCAGGTGCTGCATGCCATCGAGTCGGTGCGCGGGGAGATCGGCAAGTTTGGCCAGTGGGCGCTGACCTTTTCGCTGTCGAGCCTGCCGTTGCTGGTCAACGCCATGATCTACCTGGTGCTGGTGCCGATTCTGGTGTTCTTCTTCCTCAAGGACCGCGAGCTGATCGGCCGCTGGGTCAGTGGTTACCTGCCCAGCCAGCGTGCCTTGCTGAACCGGGTGGGCAGCGAGATGAACCGGCAGATTGCCAACTACATTCGTGGCAAGGGCATCGAAATCCTGATCTGCGGCATTGCCACCTATATCGCCTTCATCAGCCTGGGGCTCAACTACGCCGCGCTGCTGGCGCTACTGGTGGGGCTGTCGGTGGTGGTGCCGTATGTGGGCGCGGTGGTGGTGACGGTGCCGGTCACGCTGATTGCGCTGTTCCAGTGGGGCTGGGGCGACCAGTTCATCTACCTGATGACGGTGTACGCGATCATTCAGGCGCTGGACGGCAACGTGCTGGTGCCGCTGCTGTTCTCCGAGGCGGTCAGCCTGCACCCGGTGGCGATCATTTGCGCGGTGCTGCTGTTTGGCGGGTTGTGGGGGTTCTGGGGGATTTTCTTTGCCATCCCGCTGGCGACCTTGATCAAGGCCGTGCTGGATGCCTGGCCGCGGCAGGAGCCTAGCGTCTCACCGATGCTTTGATGTTATTGGGGCCGCTTTGCAGCCCATCGCGACGCAAGGCCGCTCCCACATTGATCGGCATACGCAGGGCCTTGTGGGAGCGGCCTTGCGTCGCGAAAGGGGCGCAAAGCGCCCCCGGCAATCTCAAGCCTTGCTCAGGGCCTGGGCAGCCGCCAACACGGCATCCACATGCCCGGGCACCTTCACCCCACGCCATTCCTGGCGCAGCACACCGTTCTTGTCGATCAGGAAGGTGCTGCGGTCAACGCCCATGTATTCCTTGCCGTACAGCTTCTTCAACTTGATGACGTCGAACAGCTGGCACAGGGCCTCGTCCTTGTCGCTGATCAGCTCGAACGGGAAGCCTTGCTTGGCCTTGAAGTTCTCGTGCGACTTGATGCCGTCACGCGATACGCCGAACACCACGGTGTTGGCGGCGGCAAAGGCGTCATGCTGGTCACGGAAGCCCTGGCCCTCGGTGGTGCAGCCCGGGGTGCTGTCCTTCGGGTAGAAGTACACCACCACTTGCTGGCCCTTGAGCTCGGCCAGGCTGACGGTTTGCCCGCTGGTGGCCTGGGCCTGGAAGTCGGCGACGGGTTGGTCGAGTGCTACAGCCATGGTGGTTTCCTTACATGGGGTTCTGTGGGCGCCAAGGCTCGATCAGCGCGTCCAGGTTCAGGGCATCGGCAAAGTCCAGGAACTGGTCTCGCAACCAGCTGATCTGGGTGCCGGCCGGCAGGATCACGGTGAACTGGGCGTTGAGCATGCTGCTGCCGGTCTGCGGGGCCAGGTAGGTGTCGCAGGTCATGGCTTCCAGCTCGACGCGGTGGTCGAGGAAGAACTGGCACAGCTCGTTGATGATGTCCGGGCGGTAGGCGGCGCTGACGTAGGCCACGTACGGCAGGGCTTGCGGGCGTACTTCCTGGTCGGCGCTGCGCACCACGTCCAGGGTCAGGCCGTGCTTTTTGCCCAGGCCCGGCAGGGTGGACTCCAGGCGTGCAAGGGCGTCCCAGCTGCCGCCCACCTGCAGCACCAGGGCGCTGGTCTCGCCGTGGCGGCTCAGGCGCGAGGTGACCACCGCGCAGCGGTTCTCGAAGGCAGCGCGGCTGAGGACGTTGGCCAGTTCCATGGGGTTTGGGCCCAGGGCACTGATGACAAGGAATTGTTCGCGGACGGTGGGGGTGGACATGCAGCGTTCCTAAAGCGATGAGCGGTCGGTACAGGACGGGCGAAAGCCTCCTGTCGGCAGGGCCCGGGGCTCGCATGCGAGGTTGTGGACGCTGGCGGGGAGCAAGGTCGACGGCCCGGCGGGCCGCGCTGCACCGATCAAAGCATCAAGGGTAGCGAAATAAGGCGCCGAGGGGAATGCTCCGCCCGCCTGCTTCGCTTGTGCAAGGCCGATGCCCCCAGTACCATTAC
This sequence comes from Pseudomonas sp. NPDC008258, assembly GCF_042956345.1. Taxonomy (NCBI): domain Bacteria; kingdom Pseudomonadati; phylum Pseudomonadota; class Gammaproteobacteria; order Pseudomonadales; family Pseudomonadaceae; genus Pseudomonas; species Pseudomonas sp. NPDC008258. The sequence goes on along the minus strand of NZ_JBIBGE010000005.1, from coordinate 156,099 downwards.
GGCTCTCTTTTTCCGGCAGGAGCAGTTACATGATTGCGGGCAGTATGGTGGCATTGGTCACACCCATGGATGCACAAGGGCGTGTGGACTGGGGCAGCCTCGACAAACTTGTAGACTTCCACCTGGAAAACGGCACCCATGCGATCGTCGCTGTCGGCACCACCGGTGAGTCCGCCACGCTGGATGTCGAAGAACACATCCTGGTCATCAAGCACGTGGTCGAGCGCGTCAAGCGCAGCAGCCGCCGTGTTCCGGTCATCGCCGGTACCGGTGCCAACGCCACTGCCGAAGCCGTGCACCTGACCCAGAACGCCAAGAGCGCCGGTGCCGACGCCTGCCTGCTGGTGGTGCCGTACTACAACAAGCCGACGCAAGAAGGCCTGTACCAGCACTTCAAGCACATTGCCGAAGCCGTCGACATTCCGCAGATTCTCTACAACGTACCCGGCCGCACCTCCTGCGACATGCAGGCCGAGACCGTGATCCGCCTGTCGACCGTGCCTAACATCATCGGTATCAAGGAAGCCACCGGCGACCTGGTCCGTGCCAAGGCCATCCTCGATAGCGTCAGCAAGGACTTCATCGTCCTGTCCGGCGACGACCCGACTGCCGTCGAGCTGATCCTGATGGGCGGCAAGGGCAACATCTCTGTTACTGCCAACGTCGCCCCGCGCGAAATGGCCGATCTGTGCGAGGCCGCCCTTGAGGGCAATGCCGAGAAGGCCCGCGCAATCAACGAAAAACTCATGCCGCTGCACAAAGACCTGTTCTGCGAAGCCAACCCGATCCCGGTGAAATGGGCGCTCGTCGAAATGGGCCTGATGCAAAAGGGTATTCGCCTGCCACTGACCTGGCTGAGCGAAGGCTGTCACGAAAAAGTCCGTACTGCCTTGCGCCAGTCCGGCGTACTGGTTTAAGAGGAAGTACACCGCATGAAGCGACTGGCTGGTCTTTCCGCCCTTGCCCTGATTATCTCCAGCACCAGCGGGTGTGGCTGGCTGTGGGGCGAAGATGGCTATTTCCGCGACCGCGGCAGCGACTACCTGCAGGCGCACCCGACCGCGCCGATGCAGCTGCCGCCGGACGCCAGCAACGTCAAGCGCCTTGATCCGCTGCTGCCAATCCCGCGTAACGTCGCCGACGATCACGTCGCAGGCGAGTTCGAAGTGCCGCGCCCGCAACCGCTCACTGGCGGTGCTGCCCAGGTAACCGACTACAGCCTGCAGCGCAGCGGCAGCAGCCGTTGGGTGCTGGCCCAGCATTCGCCGGCCGAAGTGTGGCCAGTGGCCCGGCAGTTCTTTGAAGACAACGGCTTCCGCATTGCTGAAGAGCGCCCGCAGACCGGTGAATTCAACACCACCTGGCAGCGCTTCGACGAGCTGTCGGCATCGCTCGGTCAGCGCCTGGCCAGCACTGCCAGCAGCGGTGACAGCGAAGTGCGCGTACGTGTGCGCATGGAGCCTGGCGTGCAGCGCAACACTTCCGAGGTGTATGTGGTCAGCGTCGAGCGCCCGGCCGGCAGCACTGCCGAGCCTGGTTTCCCGTCCACGTCCAGCAACACCGGCGCCGATGCCCTGCTGGTCGACGAAATGCTTGCCAGCATGAACCGCAGCGCCGAGAAGGGCGGTTCGGTGTCGCTGCTGGCCGCGCGTGATTTCGACGCGCCAAGCCGCGTCAGCCTGAGCGAAGACGGTAGCGGCAACCCTGTGCTGTACCTGGGTGCCGACCTGGACCGCGCCTGGTCCGGTGTGGGCCGTGCCCTGGAACAGGGTGGCGAGTGGCGCGTCGAGGACATCAACCGCAGCCTGGGCCTGTACTACATCAACCTGTCTGAAAAGCCTGACGACAAGCAGAACCAGCCTGGCTTCTTCAGCCGCATGTTCGGCAGCGAGCCAAGCAAGGAAGAGCGTGAAGCCCGTGCCGAGCGCTATCAGGTTCGCCTGAGCAAGGTGGGTGAGAGCGTGCAGGTCACGGTCGAGAAAAACATCAACACCGTGGCTCCGGCCGATGTCGCCCGCCGCGTGCTGAGCGCCATTCAGGACCACTTGGGCTAAGTGCGCTTCGCGGTACTCGGAAGCGGCAGCCAAGGGAACGGCACGCTGATCGCCAGTGGTGACACGTTCATCCTGGTCGATTGCGGGTTTTCCCTGCGCGAAACCGAGCGGCGCCTGGCGCTGCTCGGTGTATCGGCAGCCCAGCTCAGTGCGGTACTGGTGACCCACGAACATGCCGACCACGTGCATGGGGTGGGCTTGCTGTCACGGCGCTACAATGTACCGGTCTACCTCAGCCAGGGCACTTTGCGCGGCATGCGCAAGCCGGTGGAGGTGGCCGGTTTTCTCGCTTGTGGCCAAAGCCTGCGTATCGGCAGCCTGGAAGTGACCGCGGCGCGGGTTGAGCACGACGCCTACGAGCCGTTGCAATACGTGATCAGCGATGGCCAGCGGCGCTTTGGCATGTTGACCGACCTGGGTTCGTACGACGCGCTGTTGCTGGAGCGTTACCAGGGCCTGGATGCACTGTTGATCGAGGCCAACCACTGCCGCGACCTGCTGGCACGCGGTCACTACCCGGCCTTCCTGAAGCAGCGGGTGGGTGGCATGCAAGGGCATTTGAACAATCACCAGGCTGCGCGCCTGGTACACGAGTTGGGCTGGAACAACCTGCAGCACCTGGTGCTGGCCCACCTCAGCAGCAAGAACAACCTGCCACACTTGGCCCGCCAGTGCTTCGTCGACACCCTTGGGTGCGACCCGGACTGGCTCCAGGTGGCGAATCAGGAACACGGGCTCGACTGGCGCGAAATCGCCTAGCCCAACACCTCAAGCAAGCGGAGCCCAATCATGGAAAAACGCGACGAACTCTACCGCGGCAAGGCCAAATCGGTTTACAAGACCGACGACGCCGACCGCTTGATCCTGCTGTTCCGTAACGACACCTCGGCGTTCGACGGCAAGCGTATCGAACAACTCGACCGCAAAGGCATGGTGAACAACAAGTTCAACGCCTTCATCATGCAGAAACTGGAAGAAGCCGGCGTGCCGACCCAGTTCGACAAGCTGCTGGGCGACAACGAGTGCCTGGTGAAGAAGCTGGACATGATCCCCGTCGAATGCGTAGTGCGTAACTACGCTGCCGGCAGCCTGGTCAAGCGCCTGGGCGTGGAGGAGGGCATCAAGCTGGAGCCGTCCACCTTCGAACTGTTCCTGAAGAACGACGAGAAGGGCGACCCCTTCATCAACGAATCCCACGTTGTTGCGTTCGGCTGGGGCACCGCCGAGCAGCTGGTCGAAATGAAAAAGCTGTCGCTGAAAGTCAACGAAGTGCTGAGCAAGCTGTTCGATGATGCCGGCCTGCTGCTGGTCGACTTCAAGCTGGAGTTCGGCGTATTCCACGGCCAGATCGTGCTGGGCGACGAGTTCAGCCCGGACGGCTGCCGCCTGTGGGACAAAGAAACCCGCAAGAAGATGGACAAGGACCGCTTCCGCCAGGGCCTGGGCGACGTGATCGAAGCCTACGAAGAAGTTGCCAAGCGCCTGGGCGTGCCGCTGTAAGCGGCGCGTTCACGCAAGCGCCTGATACCACGCGATTTTTTTGAAAAAAAGATTTGCGTTTTCAAAAAACGCTGGTAAGATGCGCGGCATTGGAGAGATGCCGGAGTGGTCGAACGGGACGGATTCGAAATCCGTTGTACTGGCAACAGTACCTAGGGTTCAAATCCCTATCTCTCCGCCATTATACGTGAAGCCCCGCAGATTAAGGTCTGCGGGGCTTCTTCGTTTCTGGATTGTACGTAGCAATTGTACGTAGTCGTACCTACATCCCTAGTCCGATTTACCGGCGAATTGCTGCCCCCTTGGTTCCGGCCCCAGTGAACAGGTTTCCGCAGATGCGTCTTGGCGGTTAGGATGGGCGACATCCAGCCACGAGATGCCCTTCTAATGAGAAATCCAAGAGCACTTACTGTCAGCCTCGAAGCTGAGTCTGTTGAACATTTGCGTAAGCTCCTTGAGTTGGCTTTGTTCGACTTGGACAAGCTAATAGAGAAGTCTAGGGATCGGGAAGAGGGGGAGTCTGTCCCAGTTGCTATGGCTGGGGATATGGGAAGTTACAAGATTGTATATAAGTTGGGTTCCCACGCAGCGGTGGACGCTCACGCCGGTTTGCTTGAGCAAGGGTATGAGCGAAGGGAGTCAGCAAGGTGGACTGGCCGGGGTTACAGTGTCTACAGGCACGCGGAACAAGCGGCGGTACGTTTGTATATCGATGATGGTCGGATCACAGAGCATGATGAGGCTGAGCACGAGGCCAATATCTTTGCATTCTGACTTGCCGCCACCGTGCCGGACCCATGTACTGACTTCTTCAATGACTACCTGAAACGCAGTCTGTTTCATTAGTAGTATTGGCGCGCTTCACCGAATGCTAGCCTCTCGCCAAGGGATTACCTCCTGAATTTTCAAACGCGACCTCTGCCTTTCGTAAATGGCACTTGCGGATTCAGGGACGGAATATAGGGGGGGGGCTGGGCAAACGGCTGAAATCAGGCTGAATAGCGGTCGAGATTAAGCCCCATGACCCATGCTATTGGCATCTCTAAAAGGTGCCTATGAAATATGGCCTATTGCCATCACTGTCGTAGCCGCTCTATGGCCGACGCAAGGGCTTCAGCATTGGTATCCATCGCCTGAAGCGCGACCATTGCGTTTTCAAAGGTGTTCTCTGAGCCTCTGGCCCTCAACCACAGGGCTATTTCTTCAGTGCTCGCCCGTATAGCCTGCTGGTTCATATGCAGGGCCTCAAGGGCATCTGCGATTGCCGCGTCCCGGTCTTCCATGGCTTGCTCACTCTAGGGCTGATATCGCAGCGTAGGGCCTTACAGCACCTTGTTCCAGTGTCGTTTGATCGTAGCAATACCTACTTTCATCGCGGCAGCAGCTTCGCTCTGAGACAGCCCTTGGGCTTTCTGTTCTTGCACGGCCTTGGTTGTGCGCACAGCGGCAGGACGCCCCAGAATCTTGCCGTCGTTCACTGCCCTCTTTAAGCCTTCCTTTGTACGCTCTGTGATGCGGTCACGCTCGAAGGCTGCAACGGCTGCCAGTACCGTTAATTGAAGCTTTCCGGCTGCACTGGTGAGGTCTACACCTTCTAGATCGAGGCTCTTTACATGGATGTTGCGGGCTGCCAGTACCTCTATGGTTGCAAGAACGTCTTGCACATCACGACCCAGGCGGTCGAGCTTCAGTACTATAAGTGAGTCCCCAGCTTCCATCCGGTCTGCCATCTTTGAGAACTCGGGACGGTGAAGGGCAGGCATGCCACCAGAGACTTGCTCTGCAAACCAGCGTTGCGGCTGGATGTCGAATCCCTTCTGCTGCAAGGCGAGTAGCTGATTGTCAGTTGACTGCTCCAGCGTGCTCACGCGGCCATATGCGAAGGTGCGGCTCATAGATGTCATCCTTGGTATCAAATAAAGTGGGATCATTATCTATTGGTATCAACTATATGTAAACCCCCACTTTATGATGCCGATTTACCCTGCTGATTAATGGCATCAACAAACGGTCGTTTAGTGATCCCTCCCGCGTTAGGCAATGAGCCGCAGTAACAGCAGACTGGCCGCTATGCTCAGCCCCACTACAGCCACCACACTAATGACGACGGCAAGGAGCAGGTAACGATCATTGTTCATTGCGACCTTCCAAAAATTGCAAACGGGACTAAGGCCAGGCTACCCAGCCCGGGGACAAATGTGTACCCGCATATGGGGCTAGGGCCTGATCCGCAGGTACATGAAAAGCGCCACTCCATCCACGGCTAGCACGGTCGCAGTGATGAAGAATAGGAGGCAGTGGTCCATAGGCAGCATTTGCACGCTTCTCCTGCTCCCCGATGTGTGAGGCTTCACTCTGACAGAGCAATCTTCGTTCCACTTACACCGTGTGGCGACATTGGCTTGACCCACCTGTAGCGAAAGCCCCGTAACTAGGGGCTCAGGCGTTTGCCAGGGGTGTCATTACCGGAAGTGAGCCCCAGAAGGGATTAGATAGTAGCTAGTTCTGTGATTAGTAAACGAGGGGTGCAGGGAAGGCGCTGAGCGCACATTTGCGTCGAGCTTAACGCCTGATGAGCCTGAAGAGTCGAGGCCCGTCTAAAAGGAAGCCCTAGTCAACCTCGGATGATCGTTTCAACGTCCGCGATAAGGGCGGATGGCTTGCATCCCAGAGCGTCAGCTAGCTTGAAGATAATCGTGATCGTGGGTTGGTTGATGCCCCTCTCAATTAGACTCACGTAGTTCCGCTGGATACCAGCCTCAAGCGCCAACTGTTCCTGAGAGAGCTTGGCGTGCTTTCGACGCACGCGAAGAGCCTTACCGAATGCCAAGCCAGCGTCCACACCACATCCCCTCTATCTGAGGGGTGAACTCTCCGATTCAGTGGCGCATAGGTCTTCACAGTATATTGTGAATTTACAGCTTGCCGTGGCATCATCCGCCCTGAGCAATAGCACGGTGCTATTGCGCGGGCTGGAGTGTTGTTGGTGAAAGGACGATTGCAGGGCTTGGTGGTTGCAGGGGCGGCGCTACTGATCGCTGGTTGTGCTCAGCCGCAGTACAAGATGGTGAAGCCAGGGGCATCAGATGAAGTCGTGATGCAGGATGATGCCAAGTGCCAGAACCAGGCTGCCATGATCCAAGTGGCAGACTGGGAGTACCGTGGAACGTTTGCTGAAGGCGCCAACATCCAGATGAAGCAGAACAAAGCCTACCAGAACTGCATGGTAGGCAAGGGCTATAGCTCGATCAGGGTGCAGTAGGGAAGATGACCATGAATCGCAGTGTTAAAGCCGTGGCTGCTGCCTGTGTATTGGGTCTACTGTCGGCCTGTTCCCAATCACGATATGAGCCAATCGTGTACACAGATGCTGCACCTGCCGAGCGGTGGACGTTCACGCCGATTGAGGTCAAGTACAAAGACGCCCAGTCCCCGGCCTGGAACTTTGAAACGGTGCTTCAGGCGAGAGCCTGGGAATGCAGTCGGCAGGCAGATATGGGTTACATCCTGTACAGCCAGCTTCGTGGGTATGGATCGAGTAAACGGCCAGATGAGAATGCTCAAGCCCTAGCTGATTGCCAGCAGTACGCCTACCAGCAGGGGAATGAGGCTATTGCTCGCCTCAAGCAAGCCAAGGTGTCTGCAAAGACCCTGGATCTGAGCAAGGACCTGTATGCGAAGTGGTCGGCCTACCTGGCAGGGATGTCTATCTCTGCTCCGAAGGACCGCCTAGCAGCGAATCAGTATGAGGCCAGTAGACGTGCCCTGCTGGCAGAGGACAAATTCAGCCAGTAGCTCGCACGCAAGGTGCGGGTGAAGCCAGATCGTGAGCCCTGCAAGGCAGCAGTTGAGTAAGACCCGAGGAAGACCCTTAGTAAGACCACACGTAAGACCTGGGAAGACCTTGAACCTAACTTATTCAACTGAGCTAAATTGAAGGAGCTTTACATTATGAACGACCAGTACATACCGACCGACAGCAGTGACGACAACGAACCACCATTCGTCTACCTGAGCCAACTCATGTTTAGCAAGCTTGCCGAAGTGGGCGTTGCAGCTCCTAGCTTCATACAGGTGATGTTAGTACTTATGAAGAGCCTTGACCCCGATGGATGCGTAGAGGTATCCCTGGCGGAGGTGGTGCAGCAGTGCAACACTCCGTTAAAGAAGGTTAAAGCAGGCATCTTGGGGCTCGCTGGAGCTAAACTTATTGAGTCGCTGAATCTTAGCGCTCTGGCGGAAGGCACCGTAAGTTGTAGAATGAGCCCCGATCTTGTTCGCTACGGTAAATCTAAAGGGCCGAGCTTCCCACTGGGAACCCCAACGCAAGCTGAGTGATCATTTGCTGGCAGTAAGCTGGCATCATCATATTGCGGCCTAGGATGTGGCCGCATTTCAGCTTCATCGTTGCAAGGTCGAGGTCTAAGGATTAGCACTTCGGCCTCGATGGAGCTCACATCCCCCAGCGGGGGATATTGGCCGGGAACCGTTCTGATGGGCGGGAGAGTAGATCCCCGCAATGCGAAGGTTAGAGAATTGTACACGCTAGCCGCATAGCGGCTTTCCGTTCGTGGCTTAGCCACTCACTCACGCGAATACCGTCCACTCCGTTCCCGGTATATCGCGTAACCCTAACCATATATATAAAAAGACGTAGTGAAAGCGTCACGAGCGTCACGGATGCCCCAGACCCCGTGAATCCTGGGGTTTACCGGCGTGACGCTTTGTTTGTCGAAGCGTCACGGTAGCGTCACGAGTGTCACGATAAGCGTCACGCGGCATAAGCTTTTTGAAGCTCGGCAGGCGTAGAAGTCTCGGACAACCCAGCAGCCAGCCCAGTCGGCGTAATCCACCAGCGGGCAAGATTTGTACGCTTCTGCTTGCACCCCAGCTTCGCCAGTTCCTTGCCAATGGCGTGGTTTGAAACGTCGGTTGTCGAGGCCAACTTGTAGGCATCCTCGATATCAGCAGCCTTTAGTACCCGCACATCACCGACGTATTCAGCCACAAACTCAGCTAGCTCTTCGCGTGGGCTAAAGCCGATCATCTCTTTCTTGCTAGTCGTCATAGGGGCCGAGCTAGTTGGGTAGAAGTTGGTCAGGTCGATCTGCTCAAGGTAGTCACGTACAAGCTGGAAGCCATCAGCCTCTAACCATGGGCGTAGCTTAGCGTTAAGGAAATGCCCAGTCTCACTAATGTCCACCCGATGTTTGATGAACTGCGGCACCCAGAACCGGCGATCTTCGGCTTCAAGGTCAAGCGGAACAAGGTCGTTACTGGTAACAATGAAATTAAGGTAATTCTCCACGCTTACAACCGGCTGATGCTTACGGTTGAGCGTAAACGTACTATTGCCTTGGATCGATTTTAAAGCGTTCGCTGTGGCCTCGCCACTTCGGTACAATTCGTCAATTACGACAAACGTCTTGCCTTCCAGTACTTCATTAAAGTCGCCAACCACGCTCTTTAAAGTTGTGTTGGCCACGCTCTTCCTGCCCAGCAGACCAGTCATAAGGCACTCAGCAAAGAACCCCTTCCCTATAGAGTGATCGCTCCGCAGTAGGGGGGTAACGATGAGGCGGCGGTTAGGGTAGCGTACCGCCCAAGCCATCCACCGAGTAAAATACGCACGCTCTTCGTGATCAGGGAACCAGCGGGTCAGGAACTCAAGGAATGGTTCTACTTGATCCTTTGTTACTTTCTCGCCAGACGGTTGTAGCTCAGGTGCCTGCCATAGATTCAGCAGGTTACCGGGTAGGATGTGTGGCGCTAGCGGCTTGAAACTATCGCCAGTGACAAAGTTGAGCGGCAAGGAGTCGCCTTCCTTGAGTTTTGAGCCGCCTTGGGCCCTGTAGTAACTGAGCAAGATAAACGGATCAGACTGGATGATCCCAGTCAGCACATCCCGGTAACTTGCATAGGTGGTTTTAGAGGGCACTCGGATATAACGATCCTTGAGTGCTTGAAGGGCTTGCTCTTCTTTCGCCTGTGGGGCGAGTTGTACTACGGTTGCAGACATATCCTCTCCTTAGTGTGAGATTGTGTACGGTGATTAAGCCTTGCGGCGTTGTGCGTGTGTGGTTAGTAGGCGAGCAATATAAGCAGGCACGCTGATGCCAGCGGCGGCTGCTTCAAGTTGCAGGCTTGCGTAAACTTCTGGAAGAAGTCGGAGATTCAACATTATTAATTCCTCAATGTGTGGGGCAGTTAGAAGCGGGAATTTCCGCTTTCAATCTCGCTGGGCCAGCATCACTGGCTAATGGCTGGCTCTGCATACGCACGACGAAGGTCGGCCAGGGCGGCTGCTTCTTCACTTGCTTGTTGTGCGGCCATTGTTGCTGCTTGCTCGGCTGCTGCCTTTGCTTCTGCTTTACGGCGCTGCATAGAGATGGTGAGTTCAACTTGGCGGGCAGTTTCAGCAGCATTACGCTCATACCGACTCTGTTCATACTCAGTACGCACCAGCTCTTCTAGCTTGCGTAGCTCGGCTTTAATTACCTTCTCGGGCTTCCGCAGAATGGCCTTGAAGAACAGAGACTCGGCATTTGCCTTTACAATTCTATAGCCTTGCAGCACCTCTTCTTGAAGTTCGATAAGGGACATCTCAAGAGGTTTGTGGCGAACAAAGTCCACATTAGCCGCCATCCCCTTATGGCTGAGCCCTTCCGAATTACTGTTATATCGGATGACTCGCTGGTCAAGTAGTTGCTGTAGCTCTATATCATCGTATTTAAAGAACTCCACAACATCGAGTCCATAGGTGTATGTGGTCATTATTAATTTCCCTGTTTGGTCGGCTTATCGACCTTCTTGAAACCCGACATAAACTCTGCCTTGGAAAGCTTCTTGGTTGCACGTTGCTTATTATCAGTACCCTCTGCAATGCTCTGTGAGGGCTTCTTGCTCGACCCTGTGGGTAGGGGCAGGCTCTTCTTCTTTGCTGCTTGCAAACGCTCTCTGTGGTCCACAAGGTCATCTAGAGTGGCTACCATTCCAGCTGGGAGAATGAAGTCTTCTAGACTATTCAAGTACAGAAGTTCGTCCTTGGTGGCTTGGACGTAATCCACTGTGGCTGAAGGGGCTGAAGGCTTATTCAGGTAGTAAGATAAGATAGCCCCGTTATCCTTGCGAACTTCGAGCCAGACAATATTACTGCTCATCAAGCGGCATCCTTTTCTTGCTGGGCTGATTTATCGGCTTCTTGGGCAAGGTACTCTTGTTCAAGTTGCTCTTGGGTGGCTTTGTTATTCTGCCGCCAAGTGCGACTCTGGCAAGTTGACCCACAGAAGCGGGTAAGGGGGGATCGGGAGTAGTGGATTCGTCCACATCCCGAGCAGGTGTTACGTTTTAAAGGGCGCTGGGCCATAGTTATTATCTCAATGAATTAAAGGTTTACAGCGGGCAAAGTAAACCCCTGGCTCTGTTAAGAGCTTCGGGGTCAAGTTGGAATTAAGGCGTACTGCGCTTCTAAGTTGAAGTGCGGGCTCCCCGTTGCCGGGAAGGCTTATAAAGTAGTGGCTAGTTGCGTTGCTTCCCTAGCCGAGAAATACCTCGAAGTTAAGACTCCCGAAGCCTAATTAACTTCTTGGTACAACTTACGACCCAATGAGGTCTCGATCATCTGCCCTGGATCGAGCAACAGGTTATGCCGCACTGACAGAGCCGTTCTTCTCAGTCGGTACACTAGCAGTCGGGGATATGGGTATCACGGGGGAAGAGGATCGAGTGGGATTTACCACTGAAGGACATAGATTACCACGGACCTAGAGAATTGTCAAGCACACATTCAGTCATGATGCAAGTATTTTGTTCGATTTCCGGATGTTCGGTAATTGGCTGGCGCCCGCAAGGTTGGAAAGCTTGCGAGCGGGGCAAGTGGCTGTGAAGTTAGGCGGGCTGAATGGCTGGAAGCTCTGGAATCTTGGAGATGGCCACTAACTTCTGGGTGGCGCTTGCGCCTTGGCTATATGTGTCGAAGGTCACAGTGCCTGTCTCGTGGCCAACTAGCTCAGCGATCATAGGGCCGGATACGTCGGCACGCACGAGCTGCGTGATGACAGTCTTCCGTATGCTATGAAACACATGGCGGTCGCTGAACCCCAGCGACTTCTTCAGCCTGCCGAACGCCTTGCTATGGAGATCGGACCGATTGCCGTATTTGTTCTTTGAATCAGACGGTACAAGGTAGCCGTCTCGTGAGTCCGCAATAAGGCGCTGCACCAAGGTAGTAAGGGTAGGGTGAACTGGAACGACACGGATGCCTGCTACGGTCTTGCTATCGGTAATATCGAAGCTCTGCACGCCATCAGCCTCTATGACGTGCTCGGCACGAAGCTGGCAAAGCTCCTCGATCCGACCGCCAGTGTATGTGCCCAGCAGGATCAGGTCAGCAAGGGCATTATGGCCTTCTGTGCTTGCGGCAAGGTGCAGTCGAGAGAGTTCAGGTAAGGTGAAGTCAAGGCGCTGGGAGTCGGCTTTTGCCTTGCCTTTCAGGACAGGTAGGTCGTGATTCTCGAACGGATTGGTGGCGCCCTTGAAGCTCTCTCGCCATTGGGCATCGTACTTCATAGCCCACTTCCAGAAGGTAGTACCAGCATTAATGTACTGGGCCTTCGTCTTCGCGGAGACGGCCAGGGAGTCCAGCCACTCAGCTACCATGTCAAAGTCAAGGGTTTTGCCCGCGTCGGCTAGGAAGGCCGACAGCTTCTGAAGTTTCGATTCCTGCTGGTCAACGTTCTTGGAGGAAATCTTCCTCTCTTCGCGGGCTGCACGGAACGCGGCTAGCCGGGGCTTGGTTATTGGTGACCTGGGCTTATAGCTGGTTGGGTCGTTGAGGATGATCGAGGCTTCGGATGCCTCGGATGGCGTTAGCCCGAGCACGAACGCGGTTATTCGCGACGAGTATTCTCGGGTAAGCGCGGCTGCCTGCTGAACTGCTTCTACATGGGTCTCCGCAGGATCTTGCGCGTTATCCGCATCGAGCAGTTCCACCAGCCCTTTAACCCCTCTGCCTTCCCACTCAAAGGCGTCCAAGTATTGGGCGCTAATCAGCTCGAATAGCTTTCGCTTTGCCTCATCAAGGTCATCAGGGGTATGCGTTCTTATTGTAGGTACTCGTTTCGCTGCGGCCAACAAGCGAGTGTCAACTAGCTTGTCGAGGGCGGCGCTACGGGCTGCAAGTTCAGGGCGCCAGTTCTCTTTCAGTGCCTTCACCTTTGCCCTGGCGTCTGCGATCTGGGCCTTCCACTGGGCGAGATAAGGTAGGCGAAGGTTCATCGCTTCGGACCGCTGGCGAGTTTCCAGCGACTTGGAGAGGACCTTCCTCCCGCCGAAAGCCTTCTGCACGTCCGCTGGAATGGCGAGGCGAACGTGCCATGTTCCGCCTTGTTGCTGAAGGTTGTCTGCCATGGGGGCTACTCAAGATGATTGTACGTAGCAATTGTACGTAAAACCCCTCTTCAAGCCAATGATTCCAGTGTTTTCAGGGGGTTGCGTTCGTATGTGGTGAGTCCCTATCTCTCCGCCATACAAGATCAAGCCCCTGGAAACGAAAGTTTCCAGGGGCTTTTTCGTTCGCGAGAGTTTGTTGGTGAGGGCGGGTGTATTGCCCTCATGCGCTCCCGAGGCGGTCTGTTCGATTCGAAGCGCTAAGTGCCTACCATTGAAATCTGTAGAGCCCCAGCATTGAGTGGGGCTTTGTTGTCTCTAGCGACCCAGCTTTTCCATGGCTGCATCGGCCAGGAACGAAGACCGGCTCTTTACGTTGTGATCACGCACGTACCGGTCGATCTGTTGGATGACGAATCCTGGCAACGTGACGTTTACTTTCTCGGTCTTGCCCAGGTACGGCGTGATGTCGAGTTCCAGCATCCCCCAGCCCATGCCAGCGAAATCCGGATTTTTCCGGTGTAATGCCGCGCTAGTAGGCATTGGAATGGCCTGCCCGCTGCTGGCAATCTCCTCCAACATGATGTGGGCCACCTCAATAGCTGCCGCATAGGCCTCTTCGAAGGTGTCGCCCGCAGTTACCCCGCCAGGGATATCAGGAATCTGAATACCAATAGCGGTGTTTTCGTCGCCCCATTCAATGCAGATTGGGAATTGCATGGCTTTCTCCTTCAGCGCAACGCAGAGGGTATGACCGGGCTAGATCAACCCGGCGCGTTCCCTGATACTTTTCACTGTGCCGATCGGTAGATCTTTCTTCGGATGCGGCACTGGGATGGTGTTCGGATTGTTGGGGTGCTTGAAGATGTGATGGCTTCCAGTAACACGTTTCAGGATCCAACCGGCTGCTTGAAGCTCCTTTATCAAATGCCTGCTCTGCACCTACATCTCCTTGTGTTGCCACGTCAAAATCATACCTCCAGGCGCATAATCCAACAATCGGAGCTTTCGATAAGCCGACAAACCTGAAGCCCTTGGTGTTGCTCAAGGCCAGTCCGATTATTGGCAAATTCCCGCTCATTTTTTCATCCCCAACTCAGCATCATCCAGTAGCGCCTTGGCCATCGCACTCAGGTAATGCGAGGCCCAGATCAGTTTCTGGTCGCCGTCCATCAGGCCGGTGATGATCAGGTCGCGCACGTAGCCCATCAGCTCCGAGGCCTGTTCACGGGCGTCCTGGCAGGGGATGCCGGCTTCGATGCGGAACAGGGGGTGGGTGTTGTTTTCGCCTTGGTAAAAGCAGGTCTTGCCGAGGGAGGTGGGTTCTTTGGTGTTGTCGGTGGGCATTGTTTTTATCTCCCTGGAATCTTGGTTGTCTGGGCAGGCCTCTTCGCGGGCTTGCCCGCTCCCACAGGTACGGTGCAGTGCTTGAAGGTTATGGAACCCCTGTGGGAGATCTCCCAGCCCTTCTGGCTGCGCTGTCGCGCAAGGAACTCTGCCCGCAAGCCCGCTGCCTTCGGTGTGGGAGCCGCGCTTGCCGGCGATGGGCTGCGCATCGGCCCCAAAGTCTCAAGTCAATTCCAATCCGTCAGAATGGTGCCGCCTGCATTGGGGCTGCTTCGCAGCCCATCGCCGGCAAGCGCGGCTCCCACAGAGACCGTGTCAAATCAAAGAATTACGATTTGTTCCATGAGAGCGGGCGCGCCTGCGAAGAGGCCGGACCTGCTAATGCAAGGTGTAGGGCTCAGCAGGTAAATGCGGCCGCATCTGTAATTGCATCAAGGCCGACTCGACCAGCCCCTGTACGGCCTCCATTTCATGGATCACGGCCTGCATCACGATCGAGCTGTGGGCAGTGGGCTTGAGTTGCACCGACTGACGGGCCACGGACAGGGCGCAGAGTACGTACTCTGAGGACTGGACGAGGGGGGCTTGCAGTACTTGGGTTGAATCGAGGGAGTGGGGTGGATCGGGGACCATCTTGCGCATAAGTAACTCCAGAGTCAGTCGGGCTGCTACGGACTTGCTGTCAAACAAGAGGGGTGGCAGCGGTACGCGGGTTGACAGACCGAGGACTCCGGAGACTCGGCGCACACAAGGTGCCCCACGTACTGCCGCCATAACGGATGTACGTGCACGGAGAGTTGTCGGCCTGTCAAAGCCGGTCGTTGGATGGCAACGACAAGCCGAGACTAGGGCGCGACACAATACGTCGCAAGCGTTTGAGCGGTTTGGCAGTATGTTTGGGAAACGGCCTACAAGGAAGGGGACATTTCCGAGCTTTTTGTTGTAGGGCGGGGCCTTATCGCGAAAACCGGCAGATTTCGAGGGCATTTGACCCTGTGCGTTTAGTAACCGCTTCGCCTTGGACCGGCGGCGCAAAACGGTTGACGGATGTACCGGCATTCCCCAAAGTTGCTCGCGAGGGCTCGATAAGAGCAGGGCTGATCCGGTTCATGGCGATATAGGCGGGTTAGTGTGGATTGTGCGAGTCGCCACTCGTACGGTAGCGGTAACCGGCAACAGTGGTTAGCTTCCGACCCCTTCCAGGTGTGTTTCTGGACGTGCTAAGCAAGCGCTTCGACTACCAGCCCTCATGATTTCCCGAAAGGCACCTATGGTGCCTTTTTTGCTTTCAGCGTACCGACCCTCGTGGCGTCGCGACCGCGATGCACTTTGTAGGCAGTGACTACCGAGTAGTGATTGACGCCGCGATTATCGACTTGCGGCGATAGCACTGCGCATCTCCTGGAACCACGCACTATCGCTAATCGGTATCCTTCTCTTGTCTGATGAAATTCGCACAGGACCTGAGCGCCCCTGTGCTCGGGTGCGGCACACATTGGTCTTTTAAGGGGCGCTCCACTCGCCTGCAATGGCTTAGCAGGGCTGTGCGCTGGATTCAGAAAAGGACTACGAGTAGGCCAATGCAGATTAGCTCTAAGCTCGGTGCATGAGCTCGGAGCAGATCGGTCCCTTCGCAACATTTTGTCTTGAACTGCCAATGGCACCTTGCGCTACAATGCGCTCCTCTAATACGCCACTCACGCCCAGGCCAAACGCCGTAATGATTACGCGCGCTGGGCGATGAACTCTTCCTGACATGGATTCGTTGGATGCTTTGCGCCGTACTGGTCTCCCCCTGCGCCCCTCGCTGGACGGCTGAATTGCCGTCTGCGGCCAGTGCTGCACCCTCTCTGAAAACCCCGCACAACGTCGAATGCTGCTGCCAGACACTGGCTGCGGTACGCGGCTGTGCGCCCCACCGAAAATGGAGTGCTCCACTTGCGTAAGAAATTCGTCGCGTCCGTTCTGGCGGTCGCCATCGCCTCTACCACGGCCTGTGCACAGCTCGGGATCAGCAAAGAG
This sequence comes from Pseudomonas sp. NPDC008258, assembly GCF_042956345.1. Taxonomy (NCBI): domain Bacteria; kingdom Pseudomonadati; phylum Pseudomonadota; class Gammaproteobacteria; order Pseudomonadales; family Pseudomonadaceae; genus Pseudomonas; species Pseudomonas sp. NPDC008258. Next base: position 139,789 of record NZ_JBIBGE010000005.1, on the reverse strand, counting down.
CAAGCGGGCACCGTAATCGGTGGCCTGGCCGGTGTGGCCATCGGCTCGACCATGGGCAGTGGCAACGGCAAGATCGCCGCGGCCCTGATTGCAGGTGGCATTGGTGCCTACGTGGGCAACCGCATCGGCCACATGCTGGACGAGAAAGACCAGCAAGCCCTGGCGCTGCGTACCCAGGAAGTGTTGAGCCAGCAGCAGACCACCGCCAGCGCCCAGCCGGTGACCTGGACATCCGACCACTCGGGCGCCACCGCGCAGATCGTGCCGGGCAAGGAATACACCCAGACCAAGAAGGTCGAGGTGAAGCGTGCACCGAAGATCCAGGCGGTGCCGTCGATGAAGCTGATCAACGAACCGTACGTGACCATCAGCGACAACCTGAACGTGCGCGCCGCACCCAACCAGAACGGCGAAAAGGTCGGCAGCCTGAAAAACCACACCGAGTTCACCGCCGTTGGCTCCAGCGGTGACTGGATCCTGGTCGGTCGCAAGGGTGTAACCGTTGGCTATGTGCACAAGAACTACGTCGAACCCAAGGCGCAAGCCGTGGCCAAGCGCGTGACACCGGCAGTGAACCTGGACGAGCTGGACGTTGCCGCCAGCAAGGAAACCCAGGGCTTCGACCTGGATTCGATGCAGTCGCTGCCTACCGAAACGGTCGCTGCCGAAGCTGCCTGCCGCCCGGTCACGGTCAACCTGAAGTCGCAAAGCGGCAAGACCGAGCAAGAGCAGAACACCTTCTGCAAACAAGCCAACGGCACCTGGGAACTGATCTGAGGAACTCCATGAAAAAGCACGCGCTCGCGCTGGCCGTGATCGGCGCTTGTGGTCTGGTACCACAGGCGTTCGCCCACGAGCTGGCCTTTTCCAAGAAAGACAACATCAAGGTCGAAGTGCCTGGGGATGCCACCACCTGGTGCAAACCCCAGGTCGACCTCACCATCACCCGCCCGGCCTGGGACAACCAGGAACTACTGTCAGGCCTGCTGACCAAGCTGCCGTTCGTGTTCGCCAAGGACTGCTCGACGGCCAAGGTGAGCTGGAAGGCGGTCGATGCCAAGGGCAACCTGTACGCCAGCGGCTCGGGCAATGCCAGCAACCTGGGCCTGGTGACCCTGGCCGTTGCGCCTGCCGCTGTCGCCGCTGCCCCGGCACCTGCTCCGGCTGCACCAGCAGCACCAGAGCCAGCGCCAGCGGAAGCCCCGGCGGCCGCTGCTCCAGCCCCAGCGCCCGAGCCAGCTCCTGCGGTAGTTGAATCAGCACCCGCGAAAGTAGAAGCAGCTCCTGCTCCTGCTCCTGCTCCTGCTCCTGCTCCAGCGCCGGCCGTTGCCGCAGAGCCAGCACCAGCACCAGCTGGCGAAACCCCGGCCGCAGCACCTGCCGCTCCGCCCGTCGCGGCCCCTGCCGCCGCAGTAGCCGCAGCCCCCACCTCGGACTTCGGCCGCTCCGTGGTCCTGGAGAACCGCAACCTGATGCAGGTAACGGACGGTGCCGGCTGCAAATGGGTACTCAGCCGCGAGATCATCAGCAACGGTGACACCCTGTCGTTCGGCACCACCCCGGCCATGCCGTGCCCGGCGTCCGGCTTTGGCGAAGGCAACTTCGAAAAAATCAGCTGGAAGGCCGTGGGTACCTACCGTGGCGATAACTGGAACCGCGTGTACGTTCACCCGAGCGGCTTGATCTTCAACAAGGTCTTCGAGCCTGCGGTCAAGGACAAGGCCGTTTCCTACCTCACGGGCGAAGCTGACCAGGCCGCATTCCTGGTAGGTGAGATCCCCAGCCGGCAGATGAAGGTCTACCTCACCTTCACCCGCAGCAGCTACGGCGTGCGCCGTCCATTCGGCAGCGACCCTTACTACGTGGCGGTAACCCCGGACGAGTCGTTCGCCCTGGACGCGGCCAAGTACAAGGCAGCCGCACTGGAAATCTTCGACCTGATCAAGACCACCTCGCCGACCACCACCGACGTGGCCAACCTGCTCATCGTCAAGGACATTGCGGCGATCACGAACAACATGTGGGGTAACGACGCGCAAAAGATCACCCGCAACCGCATCGGCATTAATCGCCAAGGCCTGTTCTTCGATGTGCGCGATGGCGCGAACTGGGCTGTTCAGCGCGAAGAGCAGCGCGTGCGCGAGGCGCGTCAGCGTCAACAGGAACTGGCCCGCGTCCACACCCGTGTGCTGGAGCGCTACCAGCAGCTGCAAGACGGCATGAGTGAGTTCAAAGGGCGCGAAACCGAAGCCCTGGCACAAATGGCCGGCATCAAGGTGCGCTTCGCTTCGCCGCTGGAGCAGCAAAACCCGGCAACCTCGGCCCGCGTGGCGCCAATGATGGTGCATGTCACCGGCAAGCAGGGCGACTTCTACGCCATCGACTTCCCGAGCAAGGGCCGCCTGGTGGCCGACGAGGAATACAGCGAAGGCTGGTACGTGGTCCAAGTGGCCAACGCCACGCCGTACTACCCGCTGGACGATGGCCGCGCCGTGCCGACTTACCGGGCCTACACCGCGGGCGAGCCCCAAGCGTGCAAGCAGGACAAGTGTGCCGACCTCGTGTCGTTCGGCGCCGTGCTGGCCAAGGAATTCCCTAACGCCGGTATCGATTTCAGCTGGACCCCCGAGGTCTCCCAAAAGTACGTGAACGACTGGAACAACGCTTCCGCCATGGTCCAGTGAGGCAAACACCATGATCAAACAGATGAACAAGAAGCAGCTGCTGATTGGCGGTGTGGCCGCAGCGGTGCTGGTGCTCGGTGGTGGTTACGCGATGGTTTCCAGCTCGGGCAAGAAGGCTGCGATGGCCTACTACGACGACTTCAAGGAGCGCTACTTCCTTGAGGACGTGTTGTCTGAAGGTGACATTTCCTACTCGGCGTTCTCTGGCAACCTCACAGTCGCCGACCCTGAGATCCGCGTGGCGGCCGCGCAGACCAACGGTGCCCAGCAGTTCATGCGTGGCCTGACCGGCCTGATGGAGTCGGTTCGCGGTAGCTCGGCGGAAGAAGGCCTGGCCGGCTGGGCCAAGTACCAGCTCAACGCCAGCGGCAACGTTGCAGGCGTTTACCTGAAGGCCGATGCGCTGAAGCTGGCGCACGACGGTGACAGCAAGGACGGCACGATCCACATCCAACTGCTTGGCATGCAAATGGGCAACCCTTTCGTTGCCAGCAAGGGCGCCGAAGTAGTGCTGGTGTCTGATGTCAGCGACGAGATCCAGCCGCGTGCCGAACTGGCCGCCAATGGGCGTGCCACCCAGTCTGACTTTGACTGGGGTAGCAACATGGCAGTGCGTCAGCCGATGACCGGTGCATTCCTGGTCAGCAGCACCGGTGATTTCGGCACCACGGTCGACGTGGACTTCACCCTCAAGCGCTCCGGTGACGGCGAAGGCTCGATGGCATTCGTGGTGACCCACCGCAACGATGGCTCCAAGGTGGGTGAGATCGTGCGCAAGGCCGAGTTCCAGTCGCTGCCGGAGCTCGACGATGTCGAAACCCAGCTCAAGAGCGCTTTGAGCGCCATGCTGATCGGGGCGTACAGCTCGTACTCCGGCCAGGCGGTATTGGCCGAGGCGGTGAGTGGTTTTGCGCGCAAGGCCAAGGTGGAAAACTACAGCGTGAGCTACAGCGGCTTCAAACCGCTGAAAGAGGCTTACAGCGACTACCAGCAGAATGTGCCGAAGGCGAAGTTCGCTGCCTTCTGTGAGCAGGTCGGGCTGTCGACCTGGAGCAGTGATTTCGGTGCCAAGGGCAAGAACCACAGTGACTCGGAATGTGCCATCGGGCAGAAGCTGGTGGAAGATGGCAAGTTTGAAGAGCAGTACACCTTCAAGGAAGGCAAGAGCCTGTTTGCGGCGTTGTTCGTGAGCAAGGCGTATGAGCTGGAAACCAATTGACGGGTTGATGGCTGATAAACAAAGCCCCCGGCAACGATGAGTTGCCGGGGGCTTTTTCAATTCTGCGAGTCAGCGGTTTCAGCGCATCGCTGCCAGCTTGATGCCGAACCCTACCAGGCAAGCCCCCGCCAGCCGCTCGAACATATTGGTAATGCGAGGGTTGGCGCGCATGCGTTCGGCCAGCCGGTGCGTCAGCACCACGGCAATCAACCCGTACAGGAACGTTATCACCGCCACCGTCGCAGCCATGAAGCCGAAGGTCACCAGCCCTTGGTGCTTCACCGGGTCGATGAACAACGGGAAGAACGCCATGTAGAACATGATCGCCTTGGGGTTTAGCAGGGTAATCAGCATGGTCTGGCGCAGGTACTGGCCATTGTCCATGCGGCTGGCCCGCGGCGCGTCACCGGGTTTGCTCAGCAGCATGCGCAGGCCCAGGTAGGCCAGGTACGCGGCGCCGGCCCATTGCACGATGTGGAAGGCGGCAGGGTAGGTGGCGAGCAAGGTGGCGACGCCGGCTACCGCCAGCCACAACAGTACCTGGTCACCCACGATCACCCCGAAGGTCGCGGCCAGGCCGGCCTTGATGCCGCCCTTGCCGGTAGCGGTGATCAACGCGAAGTTGCCCGGGCCGGGGATGGCCAGAAGAATGATGAAGGCGATGACGAATGCGCCGTAGTCGGTGACACCGAGCATGGGGAACTCCTGTTGGGCAGTGCGAAGGCAGGTATCAAGACTATCTTGCTTTCGCTTGCCCGTCAGGTAGTGGGGCTGCACAGCAGCCCTGATTACCTGTTCAGCAGGTCATTCCTTGATCTCGCGGGTCAGCTTCGACGACCAGGGGCACCAATGGCCCCCCGGCAGGAAAGCACCACCGGCTTCGTCAAGATGGTCTTCGACATATTGGGTAGTGGCATCGCAGACTTCGATTGCCACCTCGAAGAAGTTGATGGTGTCTGGGTCCAGATAGAAACTCCAGCGCGGGTTGTAGGGCTGTTGGCGTTTGATCAGGCGACCATGCACATGGATTCTGCTCTGCTCTTCACCGGATAAAATCCGGCGGGCTTCTTCGATGCGCGCTTGATCGGTCAGTTTGAAGATGAACTCCGGGGCGTTATCGGCAGTGGTCAGTGCGAAATAGGCTTCCATGCTGCTGCTCCTTGATAATCAGTTGGGTGCCGAAGTGGCAGTTGCGCTTTCAATACTAGAAACCGGGCTGCACCGCGCAAACGCCTGATGCAGACAGCGTCACGTTTTGGCGGCGGCACTTGCTACGGTCTGTGATACGTTTCACGCGCGCAGGAAGTTTCCTGCAACAGCAACTTGTTGTTGCACGACTGCAACGAACTTGTGCTACTCGCGACTTGGATCCAATACTCAGGTCCGGTATCATCCCGCCGCCATCAGACGATGGCCGAAGATGATTCATTTAAAGGACTTAGTAATGAAAAAGCTGTTCAAGGCCACCGTAGCCGTTGCTGTCGTTTCGGGTGTTGCCCTGCTGTCGGGTTGCACTGGCCAGGTTTACAACCAACCGAAAAACTGCTCGTACGACTACCTGTTCCACCCTTCGGTTTCCATCTCCAAGATCATCGGTGGCTGCGGCCCGATCGATAAACTGCCTCAGCAGCAGTAATCTTGGCGGTACCCTGATCGCGACGTTTGCGGCGTGATCCAAGGCCCCCGGTCATGTACATGGCCGGGGGTTTTTGTTGATGGGCCACTTACCAGCGCAGCGATACCGTTCCCAGCAACGTGCGCTCTTCACCCCAGTAGCAACGGCCGGCGTTGTTGCAGCCTGCCACATACTCCTTGTCGAACAGGTTGCGGGCATTGACCTCGACCGACCAGTTGTCGTCGATCTCATAGCCGACCTTGGCATCCACCAGCGTCACATCACCGCTATCCAGCTTGCCGTACAGGCTGGCCGGGGTATAGGCGAAGGTGCTGTCGAAGTGACGCACGCCGCCACCAATCTGCAGGCCTTTGAGCAACCCGTCACGGAAGCGGTAGGTGCTCCACAGCGAGGCCTGGTTACGCGGCACGCCGGTCATCTGGTGGTCTTCATACAGCGACCCGGCCACGTCCTTGGTGATGCGCGAATCGGTGTAGGTGTACGCGGCAGTCACGTTGAGGTTTTCGCTCAGGTCGCTGTTCAGCTCAAGCTCCACACCCTTGGCCCGGCTGGCGCCGACCTGGCGGTAGTCGCCGCCCTCGAAAATCACGTCGTCCTTCTTGCGCAGGTCGTACACCGACGCGGTAAAGGCAGTGTTCCAGCCTTTGGGTTCGTATTTGATGCCCACTTCATACTGTTCGCTGGTGGTCGGGTCCAGTGGGCCGTTCTTGCTTTCGGTCTGCTGGGTCGGGGCAAACGCGGTGGAGTAGCTGAAGTACGGCGACAGGCCGTTTTCGAACTGGTACATCACCCCGGTCTGCCAGGTGAACTTGCTGTCCCAGCTGTCCATGTCGGCCTGCGCATTGAGGGTGCCGGCTTTGTTGCGGAACTGGCTGTTGACCCGGTCCAGGCGACCGCCCAGCAACAGTACCCAGTTGTCGACCTTGGTTTGTAGCTGGCTGTAGAGGCCATACATGGTCTGCTCGAGCAAGGCATTCTGGACGTGGAAGGGTGTAGTGGGCTTGCCGTTCCAGACCGGGTCGAACACGTTGATGGTACCGCCGTTGCCAGCATCCCAGTCCTGGTTGAACGAGGTGCGGTCCAGGCTCGCCCCCACCAGGAAGGTGTGGTCGAACGCGCCACTGGTGAAGTGGCCTTCGAACTGGTTGTCCAGTGAGTAGGCGATGGACTTGTTGTAGCGGTCGTAGGCCTGGTTGCTCAGGGTGGTGCCGAAGCCGCCGTTGTTCAGGTTGCCCGGCCACATTTCCTGGCGGTCGATGCGCGATTGCATGTAGCGCGAGTTCTGGCGGAACTGCCAGGTGTCGTTGAACTGGTGGCTGAACTCGTAGCCCAGGCTCCAGGTTTCCCGCTCGAAATTGTCCCAGTCCGGGTTGCCGGACAACTGGTCCTTGTCGATCTTGCCGTTGGGGTTGTGCAGCAAGGTGCCGGCCGCAGGGAAGCCCAGTTCCATCAGGGTGCGGTCGCGCTGGTAGGTGGCCAGCACTGTCAGGCTGTTGAAGTCATCGAAGTTCAGGGTCAGCGAGGGCGCGATGTACAGGCGGTCATCGGGCTGGTGCTCGATTTGGGTATCGGACTTGCGGCCCATCATTACCAGGCGGCCAAGTACATTGCCTTCATCGTTCAGCGGGCCGGAAACGTCCACGCCAAGCTGGCGGCGGTTGTGCGAGCCGTAGCTCAGTTGCACTTCGCCGCGTGCCTCGGCGGTAGGCCGCTTGCTGACCAGGTTGACCACGCCACCGGGGGCGTTCTCGCCATACAGGATCGAGGTTGGCCCGCGGAACACTTCCACCCGTTCCAGGCCGTAGGGCTCGCTGCTGGTGTCGTAGCGGTTGCCCTGCACCCGCAGGCCATCGCGCAACAGGCCATAGCCGTAGTCGGTGGCGTTGAAGCCACGGATGAAGAACAAGTCACCTGCCTGGCCATCACCGCCGGCAAACGGCGGGGAGAAAATACCTGGGACATAGCCCAGCACCTCGGTGAGGGTTTGCGATTGCTGGTCATCCATGCGCTGGCGGGTTACCACCGAAACCGAGCGTGGGGTGTCGGCCAGGGCGCTGCTGGTCTTGCTTGCCGTGCTACTGGCAACGGCGCGGTAGCCGCTGTCGCCCTGGCCGTTGCTGGCGAGCAGGGCGGCGGCGTTGATCGAAGTGGCGTCCAGTTGCAACGCGGTGCCATCAGCCAGTGGCTGCAACACGTAGCCTGCGCTGCCTTGCGGTACCGCTTGCAGGCCGCTGCCCTGTAGCAGCCGCGCCAGGCCTTGGGCGACGCTGTAGCGGCCTTGCAAGCCCCGGCTGGTCTTGCCCGCGGCCAGTTCGTTGCTGCCGGCCAGGTAAATGCCGGCCTGGCTGCTGAACTGGTTGAGGGCGCTGGCGAGTGAGCCAGGTGCAATGTTGAAGGTCGTTTCGGCGGCCTGTTCGGCGTGGGCCGGGGTGGCCGGCAACATCAGCGGTGCGGCGGCACACAGCGAAAGGGGCGCGGCAAGCGCCAGGCGAAGCGCGGGTCGGAAGGGCGTCGGCATGCGGGTCTCTGGAGTCGAAAGGGTGAGTTGGGAGGGCTATGCCGGGTTAACCGAACGAGATTGGAAAAAGGGAACTGGCCTGGCAGATTTTTTTGTCGGCTCCAATGAATTTGCCAACACCACCACAGCTGGAACCAAATACCGCGTCGCCTGCTTCGCGGGCTTGCCCGCTCCCACAGGTACTGCGCAGGCTGCGGGCTCACACTGCACCTGTGGGAGCGGGCATGCCCGCGAAGAATCCAGCGCGGTGTACCGGTATCAAACCGGCTCGACCGTCACCCACCACGGCGTCAGCCGCTGCACCCGCACCGGCAACGCCGCTTGCAACAACTCCAGCGCCCGGTCGGTATCGTTGAGCGGGAAGGCCCCCATCACCGACAGCCGTGCAACATCCGGGTGCCAACCCAGATGCCCATGGCGATAGCGTCCAAGCGTTTGCAGCAACTGCGCCAAGGGCATGTCTTCGGCATTCAAACGGTGATGAATCCACGACTCACCCGCGCTTTGCGCCGCGCGGGTGCTGCCGATGCCCCGGGCACTGAACTCCACCTGCTGGCCCGCCTGCACGATGCAGCGCTCACCGCTGTGCGCAGTACATACCTCCACGGCGCCGGCATACACGTCCAGCCGGGTGTTCTCGCCCTGCTGGCACACCGCAAAGCGTGTACCCAGCGCCTGCATGCGCCCTTGCGCGGTGTCGACAAAGAAGGGGCGACGCGGGTCGTGGGCGGTTTCCACCAGCAGTTCGCCAAAACGCAGTTTCAGCACCCGGCTGAATGTGGAGAACTCCATGTCCACGGCACTCTGGGCGCCCAGCCACAGGTGGCTGCCATCGGCCAGGCGCGTCTCGTGGATTTCCCCGATGCCCGTGGCAAAATCGGCGCCCAAGCCCGACAAGGGCGCACCCTGCCAGGCCCGCCAGCCCAGTAGCGAGCTGGCACCCAGCACCAGCAGCGACTTGAGCCCGGTGCGCCGGCTGAAACGGTGTGCGTCGTGCTCACGCAGTGCCCGGCCCGCCGCCGCGCCTTCGCCCTGCAAGGGGGTAAAACGCTGGCCGACACGTTGCACATAGTGCCAGGCCGCCTGATGGTCACTGTGCTGGCCCAGCCAGTGTTGCCACTGGGCGCGCAGGTGAGGGCTGACGTTATCGTCCTGCAACTGCACATACCACTGCGCGGCTTGTTGCAGGCTGGCATGGCTGAGCTTTTGTGCGGATGAGGTCATGGCATCACTCCACCAGCAACCCGTCGAGCTCGGCTTCGAGAATGGCGCAGTGCAGAAACGCCTGGGCCAGGTACTTCTTGATCATGCGTTCACTCACCCCGATATGTGCAGCAATATCGCGGTAGGCCAGGCCATCGATCTGTGCCAGCAGGAATGCCTGGCGTACCTTGGCCGGCAGGCGCAGCAGCATTGCGTCCACCTCGTGCAGGGTTTCGACAATGATGGCGCGCTGTTCGGGGGAGGGCTGCAGGGCTTCGGGCTGCAAGGCCAACTGCTGCAACCAGGCCTGTTCCAGCTTCTGCCGCCGCCAGTGGTCCACGCACAGGCCGCGGGCGATGGTGGCCAGGTACGAGCGCTCACCGCGTTCACCGTCAAACTGCCTTGGGCGGTTGAGGATGCGCACAAAGGTGTCCTGCACCAGGTCGGCAGCATCGCAACGGCTGCCCAGCCGACGGTACAGAAAACCCAGCAACCAGCGTGAATGGCTGTGGTACAGGGTATGGAGCGAGGTGTTCAACTCAGGGATCGAAACCACGGCGGCATCCGGCGCGAGCGCATACTGGTGTAAATGAGAAGTGATCGCGATAGTAGGGGCGTCGGACGAATACTGCAATCGGCAGGGCGTTTTGCCCTTTGGCCATGGGACAACCTGCCGCCTTGACGCACAGGCCTGCAATTTGTTTGTGCTGGCATTTCAGATACAATCGGAAAAACGATTCAGCCCTGTCGGTCAATTCGACAAAAGGCCGGGTCGTTTTCTGGTTCTCTGGCTGCTGAACAATGACCAACAAAAAGCCTGCGCTGAAGAACAAGGAACACCTGGGCCAGCCACAGGCCCTCCCTCCGTTCTCCTGACTGGAATTGATCAATGTTCAAGAAAGCTGGCAAGACCTTGCTGGGTCTGGCTGTCGCTGCAAGCGTCATGCAAGCGCACGCCGCAGAAACCAAGAAAGTAGACGTGCTGCTGGTCGGCGGCGGCATCATGAGCTCCACCCTGGCCGTGTGGCTGCACGAGCTGGAGCCGAGCTGGTCGATGGAAATGGTCGAGCGCCTGGACGGCGTGGCCGAAGAAAGCTCCAACGGCTGGAACAACGCCGGTACCGGCCACTCCGCGCTGGCCGAACTGAACTACACCCCGGAAGACAAAGACGGCAACGTCAACATCTCCAAGGCCATCGAAATCAACGAAGCCTTCCAGATCTCCCGCCAGTTCTGGTCGTGGCAGGTACGCCAGGGCGTGCTGAAGAACCCGCACTCGTTCATCAACACCACCCCGCACATGAGCTTCGTGTGGGGCGATGACAACATCAAGTTCCTGAAGAAGCGTTACGACGCGCTGCAGGCCAGCCCGCTGTTCCGCCCGATGCAGTACTCCGAGGACCACGCGCAGATCGCCAAGTGGGTCCCGCTGATGATGGAAGGCCGCGACCCTAACCAGAAGCTGGCCGTGACCTGGACGCCAATCGGCACCGACGTGAACTTCGGCGAGATCACCCGCCAGTTCGTTGGCCACCTGCAAACCCAGAAAGGCTTTGACCTGAAGCTGTCCAGCGAAGTGCAGGACATCACCCGTAATAAAGACGGCTCCTGGCACGTCGAGTACAAGAACCTGAAGGACGGTACCGAGTCGGCCACCGATGCCAAGTTCCTGTTCATCGGTGCCGGCGGCGGCGCACTGAAGCTGCTGCAGAAGTCGGGCATTCCGGAAGCCAAGGAATACGCAGGCTTCCCGGTGGGCGGTTCGTTCCTGGTAACCGAGAACCCGACCGTGGCCATGCAGCACATGGCCAAGGCCTACGGCATTGCTTCGACCGGCGCACCACCCATGTCGGTACCGCACCTGGACACCCGTGTGCTGGACGGCAAGCGCGTGATCCTGTTTGGCCCGTTCGCTACCTTCTCGACCAAGTTCCTGAAGAACGGTTCGTACCTGGACCTGCTCAGCAGCACCACCACCCACAACGTGTGGCCAATGACCAAGGTGGGTATCGAGCAGTACCCGCTGGTCGAGTACCTTGCTGGCCAGCTGATGCTGTCGGATGACGACCGCTTCGAAGCCCTGCGCACCTACTTCCCGAACGCCAAGAAAGAAGACTGGCGCCTGTGGCAGGCCGGCCAGCGCGTGCAGATCATCAAGCGTGATGCTGAGAAGGGCGGCGTGCTGAAGCTGGGTACCGAAGTGGTTGCGTCCGAAGACCGCACCATCGCTGGCCTGCTGGGTGCATCGCCAGGCGCCTCCACGGCTGCGCCGATCATGCTGAACGTGCTGGAGACGGTGTTCAAGGAGAAGGTGGCTACCCCTGAGTGGCAAGCCAAGATCAAGGAAATCGTACCGAGCTATGGCACCAAGCTGAACGATTCGGCGGCGGCCACCCAGAAAGAGTGGAACTACACCGCTGAAGTGCTGCAACTGGAGAAACCGCCGGTGATTGATGCCAGCGTCGACTTCGGTGGCGCTGCGAGCGAGCCGGTTGAGAGCAAGCCTGAGAACGACATGGCGCTGTAATCGGCCATTGTTGTGACAAAAAGCCACGGGGGTGACCTCGTGGCTTTTTTGTTGCTTGTTCGGGCCTCTTCGCGGGCTCGCCCGCTCCCACAGGTAAAGTGTTGCCAGCAGGTCTGCGCGGTTCCTGTGGGAGCGGGCAAGCCCGCGAAGAGGCCGGCACAGAAAACCACTGATCGGAAACCTGCACAGCAACCGATAAAAACATATTTTGATGCTTAAATTAATCTTGTCAGTCGATCCCCTCCAGGAGGGTGCCGTCATGAACACCAAGATTGCTGCCTTACTGCTGCTCGCCCTGTGCGCCCAGCCGGCATGGAGCCAGAGCTACTCCTCCCCGACCCCCGCCGCCAAACCCGCAGAATCCGCTGCATTGACCACGCGCATGGCCCTGCGCGACCTATGGGTCGAGCACATCTTCTGGGTTCGCAACTATGCCGTAGCCAACCAGGCCGGCAACGCCAAACAGGCGCAAGTCGCCGCCAATGAAGTGGTCAGCGACGCCACACGAATCGCCAGCAGCATCGCCCCGCTGTACGGCCAGCCCGCTGCTGACCAGTTGTTGAAACTGCTGGCCGGCCACTGGGGCGCTATCAAGCATTACAGCGACGCCACCGTGGGCAAGGACAAGAAGGGCCAACAAGCCGCTGTCGATGAACTGACCAGCAATGCCAAGGCCATCGCTGCGTTCCTGGCCAAGGCCAACCCGAACCTGCCCGAACCGACCCTGCTGACGTTGCTCAGTGCTCATGGCGGCCACCATGTGGCGCAGATCGATCAACTGGCGGCCGGTGACTACGCCGCCGAGGCGCGCACATGGGGAATGATGCGTGAGCATATCCTGACCTTGTCCGATGCCTTGGCTGCAGCGCTGGTCAAACAATTCCCGGACAAGTTCTGATGCTTGAAGGTTTGGGCCGTACCCAACAGGACCTGCTCCACGCGTTGCTGCACCAGCCAGCTGGCATGAGCATCGACGACCTGGCGCAGGCCCTGGCGATCACCCGCACGGCCGTGCGCCAGCACCTGGCCGCACTGGAGCGTGATGGCCTGGTCAAGCGCGGCGCTACCCGGCCTACCGGGCGTCGGCCGGAACAGCTGCACGAACTGACCGATCTCGCCCGCGAACAGTTCCCCCGCCAGTACCCGCTGCTGGCCAACCTGCTGATTGGTGAAGTGGCTGGTTTGCTTGGGGAAGAGGCGCTGCTGGCGCTGATGCGCCAACTGGGGCGCAAGCTGGCAGCAGACCTGGAGCACAAGGTGGTGGATGAAGCGCGTATCGTCGAGCACATGAACACTGCCGGGTATGAGGCGCAGGTGTTCTTTCGCTCGTCAGGTGAACCCGGGATCGTCGCGCACAATTGTGTGTTCCATCATCTGGCCAAGGCGCATCCGGTTGTGTGCGAGCTTGATCTTGCGCTGATCGGGGCTTTGGGTGGGGCAGAGGTGAGTCATGAGGAATGCATGCTCAGGGGAGGGCAGGTGTGCCGGTTTGCGCTGGCTCATGCAAAACCGGCAGGTTGACATGGCCTATGTGGGAGCGGCCTTGTGTCGCGAAAGGGCCGCGTAGCGGCCCCAGGTTTCCAGCTTCGCAGCACAAACTGCCGGGGGCCGCTTTGCGGCCCTTTCGCGACACAAGGCCGCTCCCACAAGGGCCGCGTATAGCCTGACAGGTCAAACTTGCCGCAGGATGCACTCCAGCAACCCGGGAAACCGCTCGCCCAGCATTTCGCTGCGCAGCGAATTCATGTGGGTCGTGCCCACATTGCGGGTATGCACCAACCCTGCATCACGCAGCACGCGAAAGTGATGGGACATGCTCGACTTCGGCCGGCCGCCATCCAGCTCGCCGCAGCTGGCTTCGGTTACACCGGCCAGATGGCGGACGATTTCCAGGCGCACGGGGTCGCTCAGCGCGTACAGCAGGCGTTCAAGGATCAGGTCTTGCGCGGTGGGGTGTTTATAGGCTCGCATGGCTCACATGATAACGGGGGTTTCATTAATTGCCATAGTTCGATTATGATCGAACAATAGTATTCAGATGAATCCGGAGTTTCCCATGTCCGCACTGTTCGAACCCTACGCCCTCAAGGACGTCACCCTGCGCAACCGCATCGCCATCCCGCCAATGTGCCAGTACATGGCCGAGGACGGCATGATCAACGACTGGCATCACGTGCATTACGCAGGTCTCGCCCGTGGTGGTGCCGGCCTGCTGGTGGTCGAAGCCACGGCGGTAGCGCCGGAAGGGCGTATCTCCCCCGGTTGCGCCGGTATCTGGAGCGATGCCCATGCCCAGGCCTTCGTGCCGGTGGTGCAGGCCATCAAGGCCGCCGGCTCCGTGCCAGGTATCCAGATCGCCCACGCCGGGCGCAAGGCCAGCGCCAACCGCCCGTGGGAAGGGGATGACCACATTGCCGCCGACGATGCCCGCGGCTGGCAAACCATCGCCCCGTCTGCCGTCGCCTTTGGCGCGCACCTGCCGAAAGTGCCACGCGAGATGAGCCTGGATGACATCGCCCGGGTCAAGCAGGACTTCGTCGATGCCGCCCGCCGTGCGCGTGATGCCGGCTTTGAGTGGATCGAACTGCACTTTGCCCACGGTTACCTGGGCCAGAGCTTCTTCTCTGAACACTCCAACAAGCGTACCGACGCCTACGGCGGCAGCTTCGACAACCGCAGCCGCTTCCTGCTGGAAACCCTGGCCGCGGTGCGTGAAGTGTGGCCGGAAAACCTGCCGCTGACCGCGCGCTTTGGTGTGCTGGAATACGACGGCCGCGACGAGCAGACCCTGGAAGAGTCGATCGAGCTGGCGCGCCGCTTCAAGGCCGGTGGCCTGGACCTGCTGAGCGTGAGCGTTGGTTTCACCATCCCCGAGACCAACATCCCGTGGGGCCCGGCATTCATGGGGCCGGTTGCCGAGCGTGTACGCCGTGAGGCGAAGCTGCCGGTGACTTCGGCATGGGGCTTTGGTACGCCGCAACTGGCGGAGGCTGCGTTGCAGGCCAACCAGCTGGACCTGGTTTCGGTCGGGCGTGCGCATTTGGCCGACCCGCACTGGGCGTACTTTGCGGCCAAGGAGCTGGGGGTGGAGAAAGCCTCCTGGACCTTGCCAGCGCCATACGCGCACTGGCTTGAGCGTTATCGCTGAGTTCAGATGGGGCTGCCATGCAGCCCAATCGCCGGCAAGCCAGCTCCCACAGGTCATCACAGGCTTCGAGCCCTGTGCATTACCTGTGGGAGCTGGCTTGCCGGCGATTGGGCCGCATAGCGGCCCCGAATCTAGAACCGATCCAACCGGTAGGCTCCCATCTCAACCCCGCCGGCCCGCTCAGCCAACCTTCCCACCCATTGCGCCGTCACCGCCGCCTGGGTCAACCCCAGGTGCTGATGCCCAAACGCCAACAGCACCCGCCCATCACACACCCGGTCGATCACCGGCAACGAATCCGGCAACGAAGGCCGGAAGCCCATCCACGGCGTAGCCCCTTCAGCACTCAAGTCCCGCCGGAACAACCCCTTGCTCAACCGGTGCAACTGCCACGCCCGCTGCATGCTCGGCGGTGCCTCCAGCCCGGCAAACTCCACCGTGCCCGCCAGGCGCAAACCTTCGGCCATGGGCGTCATGATGAACTTGCGCTCCAGCGACGTGACCGCAAATGGCAGCCGTTGCTGCTCACCCGGTAACATCAGGTGGTAGCCGCGCTCTGTATCCAGCGGCACCCGTTTGCCCGTCAGCGCGGTCGTCAATCTGGCAGAATGCGCGCCACAGCTGATCAGCACCTGACGGGCATTGAACGTGCCTTGCTCGCTGACCAGGCTGACCCCGCTGCTGTGCAACTGCCCGCCATCGACTTGCGCCTGGACAAAGCGCACGCCACTGGCTTTGGCTGCTTCATACAGCTCACACACCACACGGTAGGGGTCGATGAAATGCCCGGTGCGTGGGAAGTACAACCCACCCAGCAGCGAGGGGCTCAACTGCGGCGCCGCCTCGTGCACCGTTTCGGCCGCCCAGAAGTCTACCGGCACTGCCTGCTGCTCCATGCGCGTGCGCAGGGCTTGCAGGGCCTGGCGCGACTCAGGCTTTTCGAACACCAGCAACGAGCCATCTTCCTGGAACAGATCGCTGCGCCCTATTGAGCCCAGCAACCGCTGCCAGGCACCCAGGCTGCCTTCGTTCAGTGTACGGATGCCGGCCACGCTGCGCTGGAACGGCGCCGGGCGCAGGTTGAGCAGCAGGCGGGTGAACCACGGCATGGCCTTGGGCAGGTACTTCCAGTCCAGGCGCAGGGGGCCCATTGGGTCCAGCAGCATGCGCGGCAGTCGCTTGAGGATGGACAGGTCGGCAATCGGAAACACCTGCTCGGTGGCCAGGTGCCCGGCATTGCCATAGGACGCACCGTTGCCGGGTGCCTGGCGGTCCACAAGCAGCACCTTGCGGCCCTGGCGGGCCAGTTGCAGGGCGCAGGCGACGCCGACAATGCCGGCGCCAACCACGGCGATATCAGCTTCGTGGGCTTCTACCATGTTCAGCCTTCCCGTTTGCCGTCAAGCAGGCGCCGCAGGTGGAGCGGGTTGCTGTGCTGCACAGCCTGCGGCAGCAGGGCGTCTGGGAAATCCTGGTAGCACACCGGGCGCAAAAAGCGCAGGATCGCCGCCGTGCCCACCGAGGTGGTGCGGGCATCGGAGGTGGCCGGGAACGGCCCGCCGTGGACCATTGCATCGCATACTTCGACGCCGGTCGGCCAGCCATTGACCAGAATGCGCCCGGCTTTGCGTTCAAGGGTCGGCAACAGGGCCCGGGCGCTGTCGATGTCGGCATCGTCCAGTTGCAAGGTCGCGGTCAACTGGCCTTCCAGATGCTCGGCCACCTGGCGTACCTGTTCATCGCTTGCGCAGGCCACCACCAGCGACGCCGCGCCGAACACCTCGGCCTGCAACGCAGGGTCGGCCAGGAAGGCTTCGGCCTGGGTCACGAATAGCTGCGCCTGGCATTGGTTGGGGCCTTGCCCGGTTTGGCCGCTGGCCACGGCCTGGGCATTGGCGTTTTCTGCCAGGGCGCCGATGCCCGCCTGGTAAGCGTTGAAGATGCCAGGGGTGAGCATGGTCTGTGCGGCGGCCTGGCGCACGTGCTCGCTGGCGGCGTCGATAAACTGCTGCAACGCAGGGCCTTGGCGGGCAATCACCAGACCGGGGTTGGTGCAGAACTGGCCGGCACCTTGGGTCAGCGAGGCGACAAAGCCTTGCGCCAGCGTTTCGGCACGGGCTTGCAGGGCTGCTTCGAACAGGAACACCGGGTTGATCGAACTCATTTCGGCATACACCGGGATCGGCTCCGGGCGCGCCTGGGCAGCCTGGCACAGCGCTACGCCACCGCTGCGCGAACCTGTAAAACCAACGGCTTTGATGCGTGGGTCGCTGACCAGCGCGATGCCGACCTCACGGCCAGAACCGTACAGCAACGAGAACACGCCGGCCGGCAAGCCGCACAGCTTTACCGCTTGCGCCACAGCGTGGCCAACCAGTTCACTGGTGCCGGGGTGAGCGCTGTGGGCTTTGACCACCACCGGGCAGCCAGCGGCCAGTGCCGACGCGGTGTCGCCCCCGGCCACCGAGAACGCCAGCGGGAAATTGCTGGCGCCAAACACGGCCACCGGCCCCAAGGCTACCTGGCGCTGGCGCAGGTCGGCGCGGGGCAGCGGTTGGCGTTCGGGCTGGGCATTATCGACCCGCACATCCAGCCATTCACCGGCCCGTACCACACGGGCGAAGGTGCGCAGCTGGGTGCAGGTGCGGCCACGTTCGCCTTGAATGCGCGCCTTGGGCAGGCCGGTTTCGGCCACGGCGCGGTCGATCAGTGCATCGCCCAGGGCTTCGACCTGCGCGGCGATGGTTTCGAGAAACTGTGCCCGCTGTTCGAGCGAAGTTTCGCGGTAGGCGTCGAACGCAGCCCAGGCCAGTGCGCAGGCCTGGGCCACGTGCTCGCCGGTGCCGCCGAGGTAGGCCGGCTCCAGCGCCTGGCCGGTGGCCGGGTTGATGGCGTGGATGGCTTCGCGGCTGCCGGTTACCGGGGTTTGGCCTATCAGCAGGTTGCCTGTGAGGGTCATGGAGCCTCCTTGGGAAATCAGATTCGGATATCAAGCGAAACCGCGGCCCCTGTAGGAGCGGCCTTGTGTCGCGAAAGGGCTGCGCAGCAGCCCCGGGGTTTCCGCGCAGACGCACAAAATGCTGGGGCTGCCTTGCAGCCCGATCGCGACACAAGGCCGCTCCTACAAGGGGCCGCGCAGGGCATAAGTCAGGCGACGTTCTGCTCGGCCGACCAGCTCGCATACCAACTGCGGAACAGCGAATACTGCTGCTCGGCATAGTTGCGCTGCGCATCGGTCAGCACGTCGGTCTCGTTGAAGTGCAGGCCGTATTCACGGTCGCCGTTCAGCACCATCAGGTGCTTGTAGTACAGCACCAGGTCGCAGCCTTCATCGAACGACGACAGCACCGCCAGTGCGGCCTCCAGCTCGCGGGCCAGGCGGCGGGCCTTGGCGTCACCTTTGGCGGCCTGCTTGCTCAGGCTTACCAGGTGCAGCACTTCACGCGGCAGGGCGTTGCCGATGCCGGTGATGGCGCCAGTGGCGTTGCAGTTGACGAAGCCATGCACCACCTGGGTGTCCACGCCGACCATCAGGGTCACATCGTCATCCTTGGAGGTGATGTGTTCGGCGGCGTAACGCAGGTCGGCACCACCGCCGAATTCCTTGAAGCCGATCAGGTTGGAGAACTCACGGCGCAGCTCGAAGAACAGGTCGGCGCGGGTGGCAAAGCCGTAGTAGGGGCTGTTGTAGATCACTGCTGGCAGCTTTGGCGCGGCAGCGAGGATGGCCGAGAAGTGGTGCTTCTGGGCAATCAGCGAAGCGCCGCGGCTGAGCACACGAGGGATGACCATCAGGCCAGCAGCGCCGACCTTGGCCGCATGGGCAGCGTGGGACACGGCTTCACGGGTGTTCACCGCGCCAGTGCCGACAATGGTCGGGATGCCGGCGGCCACCAGGCGTGCCACGCCTTCCTGGCGCTCGGCCTCGGTCAGCAGCGGCCAGTCGCCCATCGAGCCGCAGTACACCACGGCGCTCATGCCGGCCTCGATCAGTTCGCGGCCCTTGCGCACCAGGGCGTCGAAGTCCGGCTTGCGCTCGGCGGTGCACGGGGTCATCAGGGCGGGCATGGTGCCGGTGAAGATGTTGTTGGTCATTGTTGTTACTCCTCGCGAAATTCGGTTTGGGAGAAAAAGGGCCGGGGCTCAGATGCCCCAGGCGAACGGGTCCTGTTCGTCGATCAGCAGGGTGCTGTCGGCGGTCATGTAGGCGCGGCCGGTGATGAACGGGCGAATGCGATCGCCGTCGTGCTCAAAGCGGCCATGGAACTGGCTGCCGGTGATGCTGGCCTGCACCCAGGTCTGGCCTTCGGCAAGCTTGCCGTCGGCGGCCAGGCAGGCCAGCTTGGCGCTGGTGCCGGTGCCGCAGGGCGAGCGGTCGTAGGCTTTGCCTGGGCACATCACGAAGTTGCGGCTATCGGCGTGGGCGTCGTCGGCGAACAGCTCGACGTGGTCGATAGGCTCGCCGTTTTCGCCGGTGATGCCCTGGTCTTCCAGGGCCTTGAGCATGGCCCAGGTGTAGTCGGTCAATGCCTCGCGGTTGTCCAGCTCGATACGCTGGCCGTGTTCGGCAACCAGGAAGAACCAGTTTCCGCCCCAGGCAATGTCGCCGTGCACCACGCCATGCTCGGGCACATCCACCGCCACCTGCTGGCGGTACCGGTAGGAAGGGACGTTACCCACGGTAATGGCGCCATCTTCATGCAAGGTGGCGCTGACCTGGCCGACCGGGGTATCGATCTTGTGCACGCCCGGTGCGATCAGGCCCAGGTGCTGCAACGAGGCGACCAGGCCGATGGTGCCGTGGCCGCACATGTTCAGGTAGCCGGCGTTGTTGAAGAAAATCACCCCGCAGGTGGCGTCGGCCGACACCGGTGGGCAGTACAGCGCGCCCACCAGCACATCGTTGCCGCGTGGCTCCAGCAGGCAGGCGCGGCGCCACGGGTCGTGCAGCTCGCGCAGTTCGTCGCGCTGCTCGGCCATGCTGCGGCCGTGCAGTTGCGGGAAGCCCTTCATCACCAGGCGGGTAGGCTCACCGCCGGTATGGGAGTCGATGACGTGAATCTGTTTCATGGGCTTGTCCCTTGGGTAAAAGATCAGGAGGCGACGGCGGCGGGGCGGCCGGCATAGGTGTCAGCGCTGGTCTCGCTTTCGTCCTCGCCTTCCAGGCGCACCAGATGAGCAGGCACACCTGTGGCCGCACCCCAGTAGTAGATGCCCAGTGCACAGGCCGCCACGGCCACGGTGTCGAGCGGGTGGCCGATGACCCCCAGGCCGCCGAAGCTGCCCAGCCACGACAGCAGGATGGTTACCGCGTAGAAGCCGATCAGCCACGCCGACGAGCGCACTTGCTGGCCCAGCGACAGGTGTTGGGTGGGCACGAAGCGGCCGCACAGCAGGTACAGCACGAACATCACGATTTGCAGGGCCAGCAGCCAGGACACGGTGTTCCAGCCAGACCAGTACACAATCAGCGCGGCGATGATGAACGACAGCGGGCCGAGCACGCCCATGCCCTTTACCCGGAACGGGCGAGGCATGTCAGGGGCATTGCGGCGCAGGGCGGCGACGGTGACCGGCGCCACGGCATAGCTCAGTACCAGGGCAGCGGATACCACGTTGATCAGTGCTTCCCACGACGGGAATGGCAGGGTCCAGAACACCGACAGGCCAAAGGTCAGCCACAGCGCCGGGCGTGGAATGCCGGACTCGGCGTCGATGCGGGTGAAGTACTTGAAGAAGGTGCCGGTCTGCGCCCAGCCATAGACCACGCGCGGGGTGGCGTTCATGTAGATGTTGCCGCAGCCGCTGGGCGAGATCACGGCGTCGGCCACCACCAGGTAGGCCAGCCAGCCCACACCCAGGGCCAGGGCGATGTCACGGTAGGGCAGGGCCAGTTCCTTGGTCACGCTGGCCCAGCCGTTGGCGAGCATTTCGGTTGGTACGCTGCCGAGGAAGGCCAGTTGCAGCAGGGCGTAGATCGCGGTGGACAGCAACACCGAAAGGATCAGCGCAATCGGGATGGTGCGCTGCGGGTTTTTCACCTCGCTGGCCACCGAAATGATCGGCGTCAGTCCCAGGTAGGCGAAGATGATGCCGCCGGCCGACACGGCCATTTCAACACCGGACAGGCCGAACGGGGCAAAGCCCTGGACCTGGAAGTTTTCTGGCTTGAAGAAGGTGAACAGTACGCCAATCACCAGCAGCGGCACGATGAACTTGAACACGCTGACCAGGTTGTTGGCTTTGGCGAAGGTTTTCACGCTGCGGTAGTTGAGGAAGAAGAACAGCCCCAGCAAGGCGAATTGCACCAGCCAGCCGAGCACGGTCGGGTCGCTGGAGCCGGCCTTGGTCAGCCCGGGGAACCACGCGGCGGCGTACTGGCGCGAGGCGACCACTTCGATGGCGATCAGGCTGGAGAAGGCGATCAGGGTGATGAAGCCCATCAGGTAGCCCAGCAGCGGGCCGTGCGAGTACACCGGGTAGCGCACTACGCCACCGGCGCGGGGCAGGGCGGCGCCCAGCTCGCAGTAGACGATGCCCAGCAGCAGCACGGCGAAACCGCCGAGGAACCAGGACAGGATGCCGGCCGGGCCGGCGATGGCCGAGACGTGGCTGGCGGCGAACAGCCAGCCGGAGCCGAAGATGGCCCCCAGGCCGATGAAGGTGAGGTCCAGCAATGACAACTGTTTCTTGAATTTGCCTGACATGGGTTCGCCTTTTTGTTGGTTATTGGATAGGCAGGTCTGATGTCACGAGATGCGGCTTTTTGGGCCGCGCTCTTGTTGAACTTGGGCGGCTTGCGTGGGGCATAGAGTGAACCGCTCGGGGCGGCGGTTCTTGATGGTTTTCTGCAAGGGGGATGACGAAATCGGCACAGTTACAGAAAAAACTGGCGCCGATGGTGGGCTGATGGATAGGCTGTAGGCCAAGCCGCACAAGGCCTGTAGGGGTAATTTGATCGTGCCGGCCTCTTCGCGGGCATGCCCGCTCCCACAGGTATGGCGCAGAATTCGAAATGTGTGGAGGACCTGTGGGAGCGGGCGCGCCCGCGAAAGGGCCGGCACAGCCAGCAGAGAACTGACAGATGACCGACATAACCCTGGCAACCCTCTACCAGTCCTTGGATCAGCACCGCCCCGCCAGCCTGGAGGTCCTGCTCGCCGGTGTATCCCTGCTGCTGCCGATCCTCGACGCCATCCCCAACGCCGCCATCTTCATCAAGGACCCGGCCGCCCGTTACGTGCTGGCCAACAACACCCTGGTCCAGCGCTGCGGCCTCAAGCGCTTGCAACCGTTGCTGGGGAAGACCAGCGCCGAAGTCTTCCCGGCACAGCTGGGCCCCGGCTACACCGAGCAGGACCGTCGAGTCCTCAAGGAAGGCCGGGTGCTGGAAGATCAACTGGAGTTGCACCTGTACGGCAGCCGCGAGCCCGGCTGGTGCCTGACCCACAAGCGCCCGCTGTACAACCAGGCGGGTGAGATCATCGGGTTGGTCGGCATTTCGGTCGACCTGCAATCAGCCGCCGACAGCCACCCCGCCTATCAACGCCTGGCTGCGGTGGACGAGCACATTCGCCAGTATTTCCACCAGCAAATAAGCATGGGCGAGCTGACCCGCATCGCCGGTATTTCCGTGGCCCAGCTGGAGCGTTACTGCAAGCGGGTGTTCCACCTCACACCCCGGCAGATGATCCACAAGGCGCGCCTGGAGCACGCCCACCGCCTGTTGCATTCAGACATGCCGATCACGGAAGTGGCGATGTGCTGTGGCTACACCGACCACAGCGCCTTCAGCCGCCAGTTCAAGCAACTGACCGGCTTTACACCGAGGCAGTACCGCCAGGCAACCAGCGATCAGGTGGCTTGAAACAGCGCCCGCGCTTCGGCAAAGCACTGCTCGGCAATTGCCGAACGCGGCTCGCTGCGGCGCAGCAGCAGGCCGACCGGGCTGTGGATGGCGGCGTCGGCCACCGGCAGGATGCGCAGGTGCTCGCTGAGGTCTTCCAGGCCGCAGTCCAGAGGCATGATCGCGCAGCACATGCCGGTGTTGATGGCCTGGATCAGCTGGAAGGTCGAGTCGCTCTCCAGCACTGCATGCGGCTCTAGGCCTCGGCTGCGGAAACTCAGGTCCAGCGATTGGCGGTAATGCATGCCCTTGCTCAGCAGGCCCAGCGGTATGTCGCTGAGTGCGTCCCAGCGCAGCGTTTCGCCGCTGAACTGGAAGTGCCGGGTGTCGTGCAGCAGGCCCATGGTGGTAGTGCCCAGTTCGATCACTTCGAAGAAGCTGGTGTTCACTTGGTCCAGGTAGCAGATGCCCAGGTCGAGCTGGTTGCGGCTAAGCCCATCGATGACCTGCTCCGAGCTTAGCGAGCTGAGCTGGAAGTGCAGTTCGGGGTATTTGTCGCGCAGCGGCAGCAGCAGGTGCATGGGGTTGAAGCTGGCCAGCGGCACCGTGCCCAGGCGCAGGCTGCCGACCACCTGGCCGCGGCAGCTGGCAGCCTCGGCCTGCAGGCCGTCATGGGCGGCGAGCAGGGTGCGGGCCCAGGCCAGGATGCGCTCGCCGGCTTCGGTAAAACCTTCGAAGCGCTGGCCGCGCTTGACCAGCACCAGCTCCAGTTCGTCCTCCAGGTTGCGCAGGCGCATGGACAGCGTCGGCTGGGTGATATGGCACAGCGCCGCCGCCTGGCCGAAGTGGCGGGTCTGGTCGAGGGCGATGAGGAACTTGAGCTGCTTGATGTCCATGGAAGTGCCTGGCGTCTGGTTGTGCAGACCTTAACCTACGTCTGCGATAGATGTCATTGATCGCCCGGTACGCCATATTGATTGGACGCCCTCGGGCCATGGCTCTAGCGTGGCGACAATGCCATTCAAGGAGCTTTAAACGTGCGCGTCCAACCCGATGCGGTTTTCGTACCGCTCAACATCGCCGTGCTGACCGTCAGCGACACCCGTACCTACGACAACGACACTTCCGGCGAGCTGCTGGCCAGCCGGTCGGTAGAGATCGGCCACCGCCTGGTGGCGCGGGCGTTGCTCAAGGACGACCTGTACAAGATTCGCGCCCAGGTCGCGACCTGGATTGCCGATGAGCAGGTGCAGGTGGTGCTGATTACCGGCGGCACCGGCTTTACCGGGCGGGACAGCACGCCGGAGGCGGTCGGGTGCCTGCTGGACAAGCGTATCGATGGCTTTGGTGAGCTGTTCCGGGCGTTGTCGATTCTGGATATTGGCAGCTCGACCGTGCAGAGCCGGGCGCTGGCCGGGTTGTCCAACCGCACGTTGGTGTGCTGCTTGCCGGGTTCTACCGGGGCCTGCCGCACGGCGTGGGAAGGGATTCTGGCGGAGCAGCTGGATGCCCGGCACCGGCCGTGCAACTTCGTCAAACACCTGCTGCCGATCGAGGCCTGCGCAAGCCGGGGGTGATCTTTTACCTGTGCTGGCCTCTTCGCGGGCTTGCCCGCTCCCACAGGTACAGCGCAGGACTCAGAATTTGTGAGGACCCTGTGGGAGCGGGCAAGCCCGCGAAGAGGCCGGCACAGGCAACAACAAATCAGCTCAACACATACCCCACCGGCAACAACGCCGGCGGCAGTTGCACCTCACCCATCCCCGCCAGCACATCCCGCTCCACGGTCCGCACCATGGCGTCGGTCGGCAAATCGTTCTCATCCCGCCCGAACGGGTCTTCCAGTTCGTTGCCAATCGCATCCAGCCCGAAGAACGTGTACCCCACGATGGTGGTGAACAGCGGCGCCAGCCAACCCAACGGCTCGGCCAGGGCAAACGGCAGCAGCAGGCAGAAGATGTAGATGGTGCGGTGCAGCAACAGCGTGTAGGGGAACGGCAACGGCGTGAACTTGATTCGCTCACAGGTCGCCTGCACCTCGGTAAGGCCTACCAGCCGCTGCTCCAGCAAGCTGTAGCGCCAATCGCTGATCTGCTGCTGCTCTGCCAGCCGCGAGCACTGCTCGCCAATGACGCGCAGGATGCCGTCGCACACGTTGTGCGAGCTGATCGCCTCTGGCCGGGCCAGCCAGGGCCGTGCGGCCGCCAGGTCGTCCTCGTTGCGCAATCGCGCATTCAGCGCATGGGCATAGCCGCACAGGCTGCGCAGCAGTTCGGCGCGCAGGTTCTGGTCGGCAATCACTACGCTTTCGCGCACGAACGAGCGGGTTTCGATAATCAACTTGCCCCACGCCTTGCGGCCCTCCCACCAGCGGTCGTAACAGGCGTTGTTGCGAAAGCTCATGAAGATCGACAACGACAGGCCCAGCAAGGTGAACGGCGTGGCGCTGACCGGGTAGAAAAACGACGGGAAGTGGCGCTCGACCAGCACGATCAGTGCGGCCAGCAGGGTCACCATCAGGCAGCGCAGGGCAATGCGCTTTACGATCGACCCTTTGAGGGTGAACAGCACACGCAGCACATCGGGGTTTGGGTGGACGATCATGGAAATCCAGAGACGGCTGCTCAGCCGCCGGTCATGTTCATGAAGCGCAGGATCTGCACGTCGCCACCGACTTCGAAGTGATGGCGGTAAGGCTTGAGGTGCAATGAATCGCGGATGGCCTTTTCCAGCCGTTCGGCGTTGCCGGGGTGGGCACGCAGCATCTGTTTCAGGTCCACCGAATGTTCATTGCCAAGGCACAGCAGCAGGCGACCCTCCACCGTGAGGCGTACGCGGTTGCAGGTAGCGCAGAAGTTGTGGCTGTGCGGCGAAATGAAGCCGACCCGGGTATTGGCGGATTCAGCCAGGCGCCAGTAACGGGCTGGGCCTTGGGACGACTCGGTCGATTCGACCAAGGTAAATTGTTCAGCCAGCAGCGCGCGGACTTCATCGCTGGAGCAGAACGACTCGCCGCGCTCGTGTTCGCTGATGACGCCCAGCGGCATTTCTTCGATGAAGGTGATGTCCAGTTCCCGATCGATGGCAAAGCGCACCAGGTCGACCAGTTCGTGGTCGTTGCGGCCCTTCAGCACCACGCAGTTAAGCTTGATGCGCTTGAAACCGGCCCGGCGTGCGGCATCGATACCGGCGATGACCTGATGGAGGTCGCCGGTACGGGTCAGTTGCCTGAAGCGCTCGCTATCCAGGCTGTCGAGGCTGATGTTCAGGCGCGACAGCCCTGCGTCGAACAGCGGCTTGGCCAGGCGCCCGAGTTGCGAACCGTTGCTGGTCATGCACAGCTCGCGCAGGCCGGGCAGGGCGGCAATGCGCCCGCACAGGTCGACGATGCCCTGGCGCACCAGTGGTTCGCCGCCGGTCAGGCGGATCTTGCGGGTGCCCAGGGCGACGAAGCGCTCGGCCACCTGGAACAGTTCTTCGAGGCTGAGGATTTGCTGGCGCGGCAGGAACTGCATGTCTTCGGCCATGCAGTACACGCAACGGAAGTCACAGCGGTCGGTGACCGACATCCGCAGGTAGTCGATTTTCCGGTTGAAGCCGTCGATCAGGGCCCGGCTGTTCTGTTCCACGTTCGCGCTCGAATTTCGAAGGGTTGGGACACAACTCCAAGCTATAACCTGGGGGCAGGGGCGTCAAATTGCTTTGTCCGACCGGTTGATCGATAGCCTCTATCATGACTCAGGCCAGGCATTTCAAAGGCGACAGCGCGTCGCGCCATTCGCGGGCATGCCCGCTCCCACAGGTGCAGCACAAGGCTGAGGTTCAAGGTGATCCTGTGGGAGCGGGCGTGCCCGCGAAGGCTGCAACCCCAATTCCGGCCCATGATCGAAACCGCTTATCACGCCGTAAGATCTTTCGATTGGACGCCTCCACCCCACGCTCCATACGCTGGATAAAAGCACCGAAGCGTGAGGAACCATTGCATGAGCCAGGACGAACACATCAGGGACTACAAAGGCGCGGCCGCCGGCTGGGGGGCGCTCAAGAGCGTCACCAAAAGCTGGCTGGGCAGTGAAAACGCCTTCAAGAACCTGCGGGCCATGCTCAAGACCAACCAGAACGGCGGCTTCGACTGCCCCGGGTGCGCCTGGGGCGAGTCGCCGGAAAGCGACATGGTCAAGTTCTGCGAAAACGGCGCCAAGGCGGTCAACTGGGAAGCCACCGGCCGCTCGGTTGACCCGGCGTTCTTCGCTAAATACAGCGTCAGTGCGTTGAAGGACCAGACTGACTACTGGCTCGAATACCAGGGCCGCCTCACGCACCCGATGCGCTACGACGCGGCCACCGACCACTATGTCGAAACCACCTGGCAGGAGGCCTTCGAGCTGGTCGCCAGGCACCTGCGTGCGCTGCAGTCGCCAGACGAGGCCGAGTTCTACACCTCGGGCCGGGCCAGCAACGAGGCGGCGTTCCTCTATCAGCTGTTCGTGCGCGCCTACGGCACCAACAATTTCCCCGACTGCTCGAACATGTGCCACGAAGCCAGCGGCGCAGGCATGTCGGAAACCCTCGGGGTGGGTAAGGGCACGGTGGTGTTTCACGACCTGGAACTGGCCGACGCGATCTTTGTCATCGGCCAGAACCCAGGCACCAACCACCCGCGCATGCTCGAGCCGCTGCGTGAGGCGGTCAAGCGCGGGGCTCAGGTGGTGTGTTTCAACCCGCTGAAAGAGCGTGGCCTGGAGCGCTTCCAGCACCCGCAGCACCCGTTCGAAATGCTCAGCAACGGCTCCGAACCGACCTCCAGCGCCTACTTCCGCCCGGCCTTGGGCGGTGACATGGCGGCCATGCGCGGCATTGCCAAATACCTGTTGCAGTGGGAGCGCGAAGCCCAGGCCAATGGTGAGCCGGCGGTGTTCGACCATGCCTTTATCGCCGAGCACACCAGCGGTGTCGATGACTACCTGGCGGCAGTGGACGCCACCTCCTGGGAGCATATCGTCAAGCAGTCGGGCCTGACCCTGGCCGAAATCGAGCTGGCGGCACGCATGTACCGCAAGGCCGAGCGGGTGATCATGTGCTGGGCCATGGGCGTCACCCAGCACCGCCACTCGGTGCCTACCGTGCAGGAAATCGTCAACTTGCAGTTGCTGCGCGGCAACGTCGGCAAACCAGGCGCTGGCTTGTCGCCGGTACGCGGCCACAGCAACGTGCAGGGCGACCGTACCATGGGCATCGACGAAAAGCCCAAGCCGGCGCTGCTCGATGCCATCGAAAAACGCTTCCAGTTCCGTGTGCCGCGTGCCCATGGGCACAACGCGGTGCTGGCGATCAAGGCCATGGAAGAGGGCCGGGCCAAGGTGTTCGTTGCCTTGGGCGGCAACTTTGCCCAGGCCACCCCGGACACGCCGCGCACCCACGCGGCGCTGCAGAATTGCGCGTTGACCGTGCAGATATCCACCAAACTCAACCGCTCGCACCTGGTTACTGGCCGCGATGCGCTGATCCTGCCCTGCCTGGGCCGGACCGAAATCGACCTGCAGGCCGAAGGGCCGCAAGGCGTGACCGTGGAAGACACCTTCAGCATGGTGCACATCTCCAACGGCCAGCTGCGCCCGCGTTCGCCGCACATGCGCTCGGAGCCGTGGATCATCGCCGGCATGGCCAAGGCCACGCTGGGCAACCAGCCGATCGACTGGGAGTATGCGGTGGCCGACTACAACCGCATCCGTGACATGATTGCCGACGTGATCCCGGGTTTCACCGGTTTCAACGAACGCCTGCATAGCCCGGGCGGTTTCCACCTGGGCAACAATGCCGCCGATCGCAACTTCCGCACCGCCACGGGCAAGGCCCGGTTCATGCCCCACGCACTGCCGGAGGAGCTGATCAACGCCAAGGTGCTGGCGCGCGGCGACAAGCCCGACCTGATCCTGCAGACCTTGCGTTCGCACGACCAGTACAACACCACCCTGTATGGCCTGGACGACCGCTACCGCGGTGTGTTCGGCCTGCGGGAAGTGGTGTTCGT
The DNA here is from genome assembly GCF_042956345.1 of Pseudomonas sp. NPDC008258. NCBI lineage: Bacteria > Pseudomonadati > Pseudomonadota > Gammaproteobacteria > Pseudomonadales > Pseudomonadaceae > Pseudomonas > Pseudomonas sp. NPDC008258. The sequence goes on along the minus strand of NZ_JBIBGE010000005.1, from coordinate 110,977 downwards.
CAACGAGGCCGACATCCGCCGCCTGGGCTTTGAACCGGGTGAGCAGGTGGACCTGGTGTCGCTGTGGGAGGACGGTGTGGAACGGCGGGTTTCTGGGTTCCGCCTGGTGGCGTACGACGTGCCTGAAGGGCAGGCGGCGGCGTACTACCCGGAGACCAACCCGCTGGTGCCGCTGGAGAGTTATGGTGTGGGAACGTATACGCCGACGTCGAAGTTTGTGGCGATCAAGGTCGAGAAAGCCAAGGCGGGGAACCGGATTGCGGCGGTGCTGACTTCGGATTGACGGGTTGCCTGTACTGGCCTCTTCGCGGGCTTGCCCGCTCCCACAGGATCACCACAGCCCTGAAATCTGTGGTGATCCTGTGGGAGCGGGCAAGCCCGCGAAGAATCCAGCACCGATTCAGGAACGGTTCACCGGATAGGCCGTGGTGTATTTCATCTGCTCCATGGCAAAACTGGAGGTGATGTTCGACAGCCCGTCAGTACGGGTAATCAGCTTTTTGTAGAACCGGTCATACGCCGCAATATCCCCCACCACCACTCGCAACATGTAGTCCCAGTCCCCCGACATGCGGTAGAACTCCATCACTTCCTCGAACCCGGTCACGGTCGCGGCAAACTGCTCCAGCCAGGCGCTGTCGTGGCGCTGGGTCTTGAGCTGGACGAACACGGTAAGCCCCAGGCCCAGGCGTTCCGGGTCCAGCAGGGCGACACGGCCGAGGATGTAGCCTTCTTCTTCCAGGCGCTTGACCCGCTTCCAGCAGGGTGTGGTGGACAGGTTGACGGCCTCGGCCAAATCCTTGAGCGAGATCGAGGCATCGCGCTGAAGCAGGGTAAGAATGTGCTGGTCGAAACTGTCCATATCGCGCGCGGGCCGTGTAGAAAAATTTTTCACAGATTACCCCAAGGCCAGAACATTTGGGTTGTGCGATAGTTGCAGCCTTCACTCTGCCAATGGGCCTGACCATGTCCGACAAGCCACGCAATTTCGCCACCCGCACCATTCACGCCGGCGAGCAGTTCAGCGTCGCCGAAAACGCCATTTTCCCGGCCATCGTCACCGCCAGCTCGTTCACCAAGCGCAGCCTGGACGACAAGCCGGAATACTCCTACAGCCGCGTTGGCAACCCTACCCGGCATGCCTACGAAACCTGTGTCGCGGCCCTGGAAGAAGGCGTGGGCGCGGTGGCCTGTGCGTCGGGCGTAAACGCCACGGCAACCGTGCTGGAGTTGCTGCCCAAGGATGCCCATGTGGTGGTGATGAACGGCGTGTACGGTGGCACCTTCCGCATCCTGGAGGACTACCGCAGCCGCACCTCGGGCCTGACCACCACCTACGTCGACCTTAACGACCTTGAGGCGGTTGCCGCAGCTATCAAACCGGAAACCCAGCTGATCTGGATCGAGTCGCCCACCAACCCGTTGCTGCACCTGGTCGACATCAAGGCGGTGTGCGACCTGGCCAAGGCCCGGGGCATTCTCACCTGTATCGACAACACCTTCTGCTCGCCGTGGAACCAGCGCCCGATCACCCTGGGCGTGGACCTGGTGATGCATTCGGCCAGCAAGTACATCGGCGGCCATTCCGACCTGACCGGCGGCGTGGTAGTGGCGGCCAATGATGCCCTGTTGGCACGCTTGCGCCGCATCAGCATGGCGATTGGCGCGGTGCAGGGGCCGTTCGACTGCTACCTGGCCCTGCGCGGCCTGAAGACCCTGGATGTGCGCATGGAGCGCCAGTGTGCCAATGCCTTGCAGGTAGCGCGCTTCCTTGAAAGCCACCCGCAGATCGAACAGGTGTATTACCCAGGGCTGGAAAGCCACCCGCAGCATGAACTGTGCAAACGCCAGATGCGCAGCGGCGGGGCGGTGGTGGCGATGAAGGTCAAGGGCGACCGGGCCGCGCTCAACCGCCTGGTGGAGGCGCTGCAGATTTTTGTGCTGGCCGACTCGCTGGGCGGGGTGGAGAGCATGATCAACCACTCGTGGACCATGTCGCACTGCTCGCTGAGCCCGGAGCAGAAAGGGGTGATGGGGATCAGCGAAAACCTGCTGCGGCTTTCGATGGGGATCGAGGATTATCGTGACCTGATCGAGGATCTGGACGGGGCGTTGAACGCGTTGGTTGCTGTGTAAGGGCTGCTGGCCTCTTCGCGGGCTTGCCCGCTCCCACAGGTATTGCACAGGTCTTCAGGGCAGTGATGACCTGTGGGAGCGGGCAAGCCCGCGAAGAGGCCAGTGAATTCAATACATTTCCATCAGGATTTGGGCGGATGGATGATCCGTTCGATCTTGTCCTTGATCAGCAACCTTTCCTTGCGCAGGCGGTTGACGGCATCGTCGTTGGTGCCGTTGTTTTCGGCGGCAACCACCTCCTTGTCCTTGGCGTTGTATTCCTTGTGCAGCGAGTGCAGCGTCTGGTCCTTGTCAATGAGCGCCTGGAATGCATCAGCGGTAACGTGCAGGTCAGCGAGCAGATCATGCGGAACTGGCATTTCTTCACCTCTGTCAGGGTTGTCGGTAAGGTCCTGACCTCTGAGGATAGCCGTCTTTGCACAGGCTGGTGACGGCTGCCAGGCTGAATGGCAGCTGAACGGCTTTCACGTATTTGATAAAAGACGCCTCTTCACGAAATTGTTACCGTCTTTTTCACGAAAAATTGATGACGCGCTTTCTAGAGTTCGCCCAACTTTCCCACGGTGCCATCCGGCCTGGGGGTTGATAATCACTCTTGATTGCGAACGCTGATGCTCAACTTCAAATCCCTGCGGACTGAATGGGTCACGCTGCTGGCCAGCCTTTACCTGCTGATCGGCTTCAACATGTTCCTTTGGGAGCATCTGCAAGAGGTTGTGCCCCCCGGCCTGTCGGGGTTGTGGCTGAGCCTGGCGTTTGCCGTGCTGATGCTGTTTGCCTTCAACCTGGTCCTCACGTTGTTTGCCTTTCGCTATGTATTGAAACCGTTGCTCATTGTGTTGTTCATGAGTGGCGCGGGCGTGGCTTACTTCATGAACCAGTACGGTGTACTTATTGATGCCGGCATGTTCCGCAATATGGCCGAGACCAATGTTGCAGAAGTACGCGACCTGATGTCGTTCAAGTTTGCCGCGTATATCCTGCTGCTTGGTGTGCTGCCTTCGGTGCTGCTATGGAAGGCGCAGATCGCCTATCGCCGCTGGCACCGCGAGTTGCTCGGCAAGCTGGTGGTCAGTGGCGCCTGCGTGGTGGCACTGGGTTCGGTGGCGCTGGTCAATTACCAGGGCTTGTCGTCGTTGCTGCGCAACCACCACGAATTGCGCCTGATGCTCACCCCCAGCAATATCGTCGGCGCCTCCATCGGTTATGTGAGCGAGCGTGTCGGTACGGCATCGCGGCCGTTCCAGAACTACGGCGAAGATGCCAAACGCGATGTGGCCTGGCAGAAGCACGAGCGCAAATCACTGACGGTGCTGGTGGTGGGTGAAAGTGCGCGGGCAGACCACTTCGGTGTGCTGGGCTATGACCGCGATACCACGCCGAACCTGGCCAAGGAGCAGGGCCTGCTGGCGTTCTCCGATGTGCATTCGTGCGGTACGGAAACGGCCGTCTCGGTGCCGTGCATGTTCTCTGGCATGACGCGCAAGGAATACGATGCCCGTGTAGCGAAGAACCGCGAAGGGCTGCTGGACATCCTTCAGCGTGCCGGCCTGGCCGTGCAGTGGCGTGACAACCAGTCGGGCTGCAAAGGTACCTGCGACCGCGTGCAGTTCATCGATGTCAGCAACCTGAAGGACCCTCAGCTGTGCGCCAATGGCGAATGCCATGACCAGATCCTGTTGCAAGGCCTGGACGAGCTGATTGACAACCTCGACAAGGATACCGTGCTGGTGCTGCACCAGATGGGCAGCCATGGGCCGGAATACTTCAAGCGTTACCCCAGTGGCAGCGAGCGCTTCACCCCTGTGTGCCAGAGCAACGCGCTGAATCAATGCAGCGAGCAGGACATCATCAATGGCTACGACAACACCCTGGCCTACACCGACAAGGTGCTGGCTTCGCTGATCGACACCCTGCGCAGCAAGCAGGACAAGGTCGACACCGCCATGATCTACCTCTCCGACCATGGCGAGTCGCTGGGGGAGTACAACCTGTTCCTGCACGGCACGCCTTACGCGATTGCCCCGGAGCAGCAGAAACACGTGCCACTGCTGACCTGGTTCTCTGACAGCTACAAAGAGGACTTCGGCGTCGATACCGACTGCCTGGCCAAGCTCAGCGATGCCCCGCTGTCGCAGGACAACCTGTTCCACTCCATGCTCGGCCTGTTGCAGGTGCGCACCGAGGTGTACCAGCAGTCGCTGGACATGTTCGCCAGCTGCCGCCCGTGGCTGGCGGCCAAGCGCTGAAGCCAGTCGCGTGTCATCAAGCTTGCGCGGTCCATGTGGGAGCGGGCAAGCCCGCGAACACGGGCGAAGCCCGTGCCATACACCGTGTTGCCTTCTTCGCGGGCGCGCCCGCTCCCACAGGGGCCGCACGCGTATGCAAAACTGCACCACTGATCGATATCAAGGATGGCCCGGGTTTCACCAGCAGTGCCCGCGCCGTATATACTGCGCGCCAATGTTAGTGGGAGAGCCTTGTGGCCATCGAAATTCACTGGATCCGTGACGACCAGAGCCTGGCCGAACACTGCCGCGACTGGCACCAACTGCCCTTTGTCGCCGTCGACACCGAATTCATGCGGGTCGACACCTTCTACCCGAAAGCCGGGCTGATCCAGATCGGCGACGGCCAGCGGGCCTTCCTGATCGACCCGCTGCTGATTGGCAACTGGCAACCCTTGGCCGACTTGCTGGATGACAGCGCAGTGGTCAAGGTGCTGCACGCCTGCAGCGAAGACCTTGAAGTGCTGTTGCGCCTGACTGGCAAGCTGCCGCAGCCGTTGTTCGACACCCAGCTGGCCGCGGGTTACCTGAACCTGGGGTTCTCCATGGGCTATTCGCGGTTGGTGCAGGAGGTGCTGGGCATCGAACTGCCCAAGGGTGAAACCCGCTCCGACTGGCTGCAGCGCCCGCTGTCGGAAACCCAGGTCAGCTACGCCGCCGAGGATGCCGTGCACCTGGCCGAGCTGTTTACCGCCCTGCGCCCGCGCCTGAGCGACGACAAGTACGCCTGGGTGCTGGAAGACGGCGCCGAGCTGGTGGCCGCGTTGCGCCGTGAGGTCGAGCCCGAAACCCTCTACCGCGACGTCAAGCTCGCCTGGAAGCTGGGCCCTCAGCAACTGGCGGTGCTGCGAGCGCTGTGTGCCTGGCGCGAGCGCGAAGCGCGCAACCGCGATGTGCCGCGCAACCGTATCCTCAAGGAACACTCGCTGTGGCCCATGGCCAAGAGCCAGCCGAACAACCTGTCGGCGCTGGCCAAGATCGACGAGATGCACCCGCGCACCATTCGTCAGGACGGTGAATTCCTGATCCAGCTGATCCAGCGCGCTGGCAGCCAGCCTGCCGAGCAATGGCCTCAGGCGTTGCCCGAGCCGCTGCCGATCGAGGCTGCTGGCATCCTCAAGCAGCTGCGTGCCATCGGCCAGGCCGAAGGCGAGCGCCTGGGGATTGCCCCCGAGCTGATGCTGCGCAAGAAAGCCCTGGAAGCGCTGCTCAAGAGCGGCTACCCCAATGGCCCTTATCAACTGCCCGATTCGCTGCGCGGCTGGCGCCGTGAGCGTATGGGCCAGGCCCTGCTGGACAGCCTTGCAGGTGCCGGAGAGACCCGATGAAACGCATTTGCTCGATCTACAAGAGCCCCCGCAAGAACGAAATGTACCTGTACGTGCTCAAGGCTGACGGCCTGGAGCGCGTGCCCGAAGGCCTGCTGCCGTTCTTCGGTACCCCGCAGCATGCCTTCGACCTGGTGCTCACCCCTGAGCGCAAGCTGGCCCGCGAGGACATCACCAAGGTGCTGGAGAACCTCGACAGCCAGGGCTACCACCTGCAGATGCCGCCGGCGGAAGACGAGTACATCGAGCACCTGCCCGAAGAGCTGCTGCGCCGAAACGACCCGGTCTGATCATGCGAGTACTGATTGCAGAGCATGACCATGCCCGGTACGCCGGGCTTTTGCGCGAAGCGGCGCCTGAATTGGAAATCCTCACCAGCGGTGACTCTGCCGAACTGGCCCGTCAGGCAGCGCAGTGCCCGGTGTGGCTGGGCCAGCCGGACCTGTTGGCGAGCCTGCTGCGCCAAGGCCACAAGCCGGGCTGGATGCAGTCGACCTGGGCCGGTATCACGCCGTTGCTGGCCGATGGCCTGCCGCGGGACTATCGCCTGACCCGAGCGGTGGGCATCTTCGGCCAGGTGATGGCCGAGTACATGCTCACCTACATGCTCGGCCATGAGCGCGAGGTGCTGTCGCGCCTGGTCAGCCAGGTGGAGCGGCGCTGGGATGACCGCCCGGGGCGTACGCTGGAAGGGCGCAAGGTGCTGATTGTGGGCACCGGCGACATTGGCCAGCGGGTGGCCGAGTTCCTGCAGCCGTTCGGCGTGGTGCTGTACGGTGTGGCCAGTAGCGCCCGGGATCAGGCGCCGTTCGTCGAAGTGGCGGCGCTGGCCGACTTGCCGCGCATGGTTGGCCAGGTCGACTACGTGCTCAACCTGTTGCCGGATACTCCGGCCACGCATGATTTGTATGACGCTGCGCTGTTCAAGTGCTTCCAGCCGACCACGCTGTTCATCAATGCCGGGCGTGGCGCGGCGGTGGTCGATGCTGATCTGGTCGAGGCCCTGAAGGAAGGGCATCTGGCCGGGGCGGTGATCGATGTGTGCCGGCAGGAGCCATTGCCCCGCCAGCACCCGTTCTGGACCGCCTGGGGGCTGTTGCTCACCGGGCACAGCTCGGCACCCACCTCGCCGGCGGCGATGGTGCGTTTGTTTGTCGAGAATGTGCGGGCGTATGAAGCGGGGCAGGTGTTGCGGGGCGAAGTGGATTTCGCGAAGGGCTACTGATTTGTAGTGCCTGTACCGGCCTCTTCGCGGGCACGCCCGCTCCCACAGGTACCCCACATCCCTCAGGTACTGTGCAATCCCTGTGGGAGCGGGCGCGCCCGCGAAGAGGCCGGTACAAGCAACACAAGGCTTACAGGCTGAAATCACCCTCAGCCGCCAGCTCGCTCAACGGCTTGCGCGGGCTCGGCACTTCACGCGATTGCAGTGCTTCATCCAGGCTGGCCTTGTCACCCAGCTTGCCGATCGCCACCATGGCATGCAGTACATAGCCCTCGGGAATCTTCAGTTCCTGACGGGCCAGGTCCTGGTCGAAGCCGGCCATGCCATGGGTATGCCAGCCGCTGATGCTGGCCTGCAACGCCAGGTGCCCCCAGGCGGAGCCGGTGTCGAAGGTGTGCCACAGCGCGGGTTTTTCTTCCGTAGCACCCGGGGCGGCAAACGTAGTCTTGGAAATGACCAGCACCAATGCCGACGCCTGCTGCGCCCAGCTGCGGTTGAACGGCACCAGCAGGCTCAGGTAACGCTCCCAGCTCGGCGTGTCGCGGCGGGCATAGAGGAAGCGCCAAGGCTGTGAGTTGTACGCCGACGGTGCCCAGCGCGCGGCTTCCAGGAAGCTCAGCAGGGTTTCTTCGCTGATAGGCTCGGCGGTGAAAGCACGCGGGGACCAGCGGTTGATGAACTGCTCGTTGATGGCGTAATCGGCGATGCGGGGGTTGGCGCTCATGACTGCTCCTGCAAACGGACGGGAAACCCGCACGCTACTGCGTCCCGTCGCGACTGACAAGCGGTCTGGCTTTGCCGAAGGCCAGGCTCTAGACTGGCGCCGCCGCGCGCCGTGGCCCCAAGATGAATGCAGGAACCCCGTGTGATGATCGCTGAAAACGCGCCGTTCTGGCGGCGCAAGACCCTCGAACAACTCAGCCCGCAAGAGTGGGAGTCGCTGTGCGACGGTTGTGGCCTGTGCTGCCTGCAAAAGCTCGAGGACGAGGATGACAACAGCGTCTATTACACGCGCATCGCCTGCAAGCTGCTGGACATGCACACCTGCCAGTGCAGCGACTACCCCAATCGCTTCGCCCACGTGCCCGACTGCATTCAGCTTACCCCGGGCAAGGCCGACCAGTTCAAGTGGCTGCCAAGCACCTGCGGCTACCGCCTGGTCAGCGAGGGCAAGGACCTGCCCGACTGGCACCACCTGGTCTGCGGCGATCGCCAGCAGGTCCATGAACAGCGTATTTCCCAGTCGGGGCGTATGCTCAGTGAAGACGATGTGCACGAAGACGACTGGGAAGACCACCTGATCTTCCGTGCCAGCTGACCGGCGCGGCCCGCTGCCACGGGGAAACAAGGAGTTTCTGTATGCGTTGCCAGCTGTTTCTGTTATTGGGCCTGATGGCCAGTTCGCCGGCCTGGGCGAAAAAGGTCGACCTCGACTACCAGGTGCATCTGTTGCCAGCCAGTGGCCAGGCTGAAGTCCGCCTCACATTGGCAGACGGCAGTGCCGTACGCCGCCTCGACTTCGACCTGGGCAAGGCCGGGGCCTACAGCGGCTTCCAGGCTGATGGCCAATGGCAAGTGCAGGGGCAGCGCGGCGTGTGGCAGCCGTCGGCCGGCAAGACCAGCCTCAGTTACCGCGTGCAACTGGACCAGAAGCTCGCCAGCGGTGCCTATTCCTCGCGCATTACCCCACACTGGGCGCTGTTCCTTGGCGACCAGCTGGTACCGCCTGCGCGCCTTGACCAGCAGGATGGCACCGAGCTGGTGGCACGCCTGGCGTTTGATCTGCCTGAGGGCTGGAAGAGCATCGAGACCTCCTGGCCGCGTATTGGCAAGGACAAGTTCCGCATCGACAACGTTTCGCGCCTGTTCGACCGCCCGACTGGCTGGATGCTGGCTGGTGACCTGGGCAGCCGCCGCGCCCGCCTGGGCGATACCGAGGTCACCGTGGCTGCACCGGTGGGGCAGGGCATGCGACGCATGGACAGCCTGACCCTGCTGACGTTCGTGTGGCCGCAGTTGCAGGCCGTGTTCCCACGCAACCCGCCAAAACTGTTGCTGGTGGGTGCCCGTGATGGCATGTGGCGTGGGGCAATGGCTGCGCAGGGTTCGCTGTACCTGCACAGCGCCCGGCCGATGGTGAGCGAGAACGGCAGCAGCCCGTTGCTGCGCGAAGTGGTGCAGTTGTTTGCGCAAATTCGTGGGCGTGATGGCAGTGACTGGCTGGTGGAAAGCCTGACCGACTACTATGCCAGCGAACTGCTGCGCCGCGCCGGTGGGGTGAGTGACGACCGGTACCTGGCCTGGCAGGCACGTCTGAGCAAGCAGGGCGCCAAGGTCACCCGGCTCAAGGGCGACCGCGCAAGCTCCGCCCAGGTGGCACGTGGGGTGATGCTTCTACAGGCACTGGACAAGGAAATTCGTATCCATACCCAGGCCAAGCGTTCGCTGGACGATGTGGTACGCGGGTTGATGCGCCTGCCCAGCGTGAGTACCGAAGACTTCGTGCAGATCAGCGAGAACGTGCTTGGGCGCAAGTCCGAGGTGTTGCAGAGCAAGGCGCTGCGTTAGGTATCTCAATTGCCTGCACCTGCCTCTTCGCGGGCTTGCCCGCTCCCACAGGTACTGCACGGCCTTCCAGGGTTGCGAAATATCTGTGGGAGCGGGCAAGCCCGCGAAGAGGCCGGTACAGGCAATGCATTAGTCAACCGCCAGCCAGCGGATCCTTGCCAGTTACCGTAACCCCTCTGGTCGCCGCCCTGGCACTGGCCTTCAACGCCTCCAGCTCCGCCGCACTGCGTTCTATGTCCAACCGCAACCGGTGATATTCCTGCCGATGCCGCTGCCACCACGCCTTGGTCGAGCAATGCCCGCTGACCCCGCGAGCCACTGCAATCCCCCCCACCACCATCTGCAGCAAGCCGACCAGGCCACCATGGCGCAGCCCCTTGCTGAACATCAATGCGCCACCGGCGAGCGAGCCGACCCGTTCCAGGCCATGGACATTGTGCTGCGACGATTTCGCGTTATGGATATCGAGCATGGCAAGGCCTCCTTGTGAAGTGTATGCAGCTGACCTGCCAACCCCCGCCAGGGTTCAGTCGGTGCGCCGGGCGACATCCCGTGTCGCGCAGAAGGCTCTGCCACGCAGCTTTCAAGGCTGCCAATGTCATTTATGGTCAAGTCCGTGGCGGATCCAGGCAACTTGACCAGCCCCTCGCTGGCGTACCGTGACCGGGCGCGAAGCTCATCCACGCTGGGTTTCGATCCAGGAGCTTCACGTCCCCCCACAAAGAAAACAAAAGCAGGGATCAGGATGACAATGACAAGCGCGAGTGGCGCCGGCAATCAGCTGGCGCAAGGCTTCAAGCAACGCCATGTGACCATGCTCTCCATCGCCGGGGTGATCGGTGCCGGGTTGTTCATCGGCTCCGGGCACGCCATTGCGGCGGCCGGCCCCTCGGCCATCGTCGCCTATGCACTGGCCGGCGCGCTGGTGGTGCTGGTGATGCGCATGCTTGGGGAAATGGCCGTCGCCAGCCCCGATACCGGTTCGTTCTCCACGTATGCCGACCGCGCCATCGGCCGTTGGGCCGGCTTTACCATCGGCTGGCTGTACTGGTGGTTCTGGGTGCTGGTGATACCGATCGAAGCCATTGCCGCTGGCGTGGTACTCAATAACTGGTTCCCGCACATCGATGCCTGGTTCTTCGCCCTGAGCATGACCGTGCTGCTGACCGCTACCAACCTCTTCAGTGTGGCCAAGTACGGCGAGTTCGAGTTCTGGTTCGCCATGCTCAAGGTGATCGCCATCGTCGCGTTCATTGCCTTGGGCGCAGCGGCCCTGGCCGGTGTGTTGCCGGGGCGTGAAGTGAGCGGTCTGCCGCTGTTGCTGGAGCAGCAGGGCGGTTTCATGCCCAATGGCTGGACGGCGATCATCGGCGCCTTGCTGACCACCATGTTCAGTTACCTGGGTACCGAAGCGGTCACCATTGCCGCCTCCGAATCCAAGGACCCTGCGCGCAATATCGCCAAGGCTACCCGCTCGGTGATCTGGCGCATCAGCGTGTTCTACCTGCTGTCGATCTTCGTGATCATCTCGGTGGTGCCGTGGAACGACCCGCTGCTGCCGGTGCAGGGCTCCTATCAGCGGGCGCTGGAAATCATGAACATCCCCTACGCCAAGCAACTGGTAGACATCGTGGTGCTGGTGGCAGTGGCCAGCTGCCTGAACTCGTCCATCTACATTTCCTCGCGCATGCTCTACTCGCTGAGCAAGCGCGGCGATGCGCCGGGCTTCATCCAGCGCACCTCGAAGGTGGGCGTGCCGCGTGCGGCGGTGATCGGCAGCACGCTGATCGGCATGCTGGCGACCATCGTCAACTACTTCGCCCCGGCCGAGGTGTTTGCCTTCCTGCTGGCCAGCTCCGGGTCGATCGCCTTGCTGGTGTACCTGGCGATTGCCTTCTCGCAACTGCGCATGCGCGCCATCCTGCAACGGCAGAACGTGGAGATTGCCTTCAAGATGTGGCTGTACCCGTGGCTGACCTATGCAGTGATCGGCTTCATCATCTTTGCCCTGGGCACCATGTTTGTCATGCCCAAGCACCGCATGGAGGTGTCGCTGACCTTTGCACTGGCGTTGGTGATTTTGGTGTTGGGGGTGATTACCAGCAAGCGGCATGCACGGCGCGAGGCCTTGGCGACCGCGTAACTGGATTTGTGTGAATGAAAGAGAGCCACCTGCCTGCAGGTGGCTTTTTTGCTTGTGCCGGCCCCTTCGCGGGCTTGCCCGCTCCCACAGGTACAGCACAGCTTTCAGCGCCTGCGCCGGACCTGTGGGAGCGGGCAAGCCCGCGAAGTGGCCGGTACATTTTGCACATTTGTCTGATCTGGATAATTACCTGTCCGGTTTGGCAATGCAGCTCCAAGGGTGTTTAATCCCACCCTTGGACCCCGCTGAAACCCCTAAAAACAAAGGCCCAAACTGATTTCACCGTTCATCGAAAATGCTGTAGACACATTGTCTAACAGTGCCCTATAGTCGTTATACAAATAGTAGACATAGCTCTATGACAACAAAGAAGGCCGCCATGAAAGCCACCGTCCAACCACTCGCCGCAGAAGTGCCGCCGGACCGCAAAGCCGTCCTGGCCGAAGCGCTGCGCCGCCGGATCCTCAGCATGGAACTGGCCCCGGGTGCCGTGGTGGACGAACTGGCCCTGTGCGACGAATTTGGTCTGTCGCGCCCCCCTGTCCGTGAGCTGCTGCGCCAGATTGCCGCCGAAGGCTACATCGAGCTGGAAGCCAACCGCGCGCCACGCGTCGCCGCCATGAACCACGAGTCGCTGCACAGCTTCTACGTTGCCGCGCCGCTTATCTACGTGGCCACCACCCAGTTGGCCGCCACCTACGCCAGCACTGAAGAAATCGAAGTGCTCAAAGGCATCCAGGCCCAGTTCCGCCAGGCAATCGAAGAGCGCGACGTGGAAAACCGCGTGCTCTACAACGACGCCTTCCACCTGGAAATCGGCAAGATGGCACACAACGACTACCTGCTGCCGAGCCTGCGCCGCCTGCTGATCGACCACACCCGGCTGGGCAAGATCTTCTACCGCCACCCGACCACCGACGACATGCAGCGCGACCTCGAAATCGCCTGCGAGCAGCACGAGCAGATGATCCAGGCCATCGAACGCCGCGACCCGCAAGCTGCCGGCCAGCTGGTGCGCGAGCACTTCGAGCTGTCGCGCCGGCGCATGGCCGAGTACGCCGCACCGCAAGGGCTGGATGTACCGATCCAGATATGAATTACCAAGGTCAGGCCTCTGGCATTGACCGCCCGTCGACAACAAGATCCAGGTTAGTGAGATGACAAAAATAAGTTCGTTACCTGCCGATGATGCCACCTGTGGCTGGTACCACCTGAGCAAACCGCGTACGCCAAGGCCTGCCCACAGTGGCCACAGCCACGCGCGCTGGGTCGTGGTGGGTGCAGGCTTCACCGGCCTGGCTGCCGCACGCCAGCTGGCAACGAACTTTCCGCATGACGAGATCGTGCTGGTCGAGGCCCAGGAAGTCGGCTTCGGCACCTCCGGGCGCAACGCTGGCTTTGCCATCGACCTGCCGCACGACATCGGTGCCGAGGATTACATCGGCGACATCGACATCGCCAAGACCATCCTCAAGCTCAACCTGGGGGGCCAGCAGTACCTCAAGGACCTGATCGAGCGTTACGACATCGAGTGCCAGTTCCGCCACTGCGGCAAGTACCAGGCGGCCATCGAAGACCGCGGCATTGCCGTGCTGGACGCCTACCGCCGGGGCCTGGACAAGCTTGGCCAGCCCTACGAAGTGATTGAAGGCCGCGACTTGCCCGATCACATCGGCACGGACTTCTACCGCAAGGGCCTGTTCACCCCGGGCACTGCCTTGCTGCAACCTTCGGCATTGGTCAAAGGCCTGGCCGACAGCTTGCCGGCGAATGTTTCGCTGTACGAACACACGCCGATCACCGACGTCGAATACGGCGACAAGGTCGTGCTGCGCCATGCCAACGGCTCGATCACGGCCGACAAGCTGGTACTTACCACCAACGCCTTCGGCATGAGCTTCGGCTTCCTCAAGGGCCGCATGCTGCCGGTGTTCACCTACGGCAGCATCACCCGCCCGCTGACCGAGGAAGAGCAGGCGCGCCTGGGGGGCAAACCCTACTGGGGCGTCATTCCGGCCGACCCGTTCGGCACCACCATGCGCCGCACGGTCGACAACCGCCTGCTGATCCGCAACAGCTTCAGCTACAACCCCGACGGGCGCAGCAACCGCAAGTACCTGGAGCGCTTCGTGGAACGCCACCGCGAGTCGTTTGCCCGGCGCTTCCCGATGTTGCCTGCCGTGGACTTTGAATATACCTGGGGCGGTGCACTGGCACTGTCACGCAACCACATGGGCTTCTTCGGCAAGTTGGCGCCCAATGTGGTTGGCGCACTGTGCTGTAACGGCCTGGGTGTTACCCGTGGCACCGTCACCGGAAAGTTGCTGGCCGACTGGCTGGCCGGTGACAAGAACGAACTGATCGAGTTTCTGCTCAATGCCCCCGGGCCTTGTGCAAACCCACCACAGCCCCTGGTTTCCTTGGGTCTGAACGCCAACCTGATGTGGGGGCAGTTCCGCGCAGGCAAAGAGAGCTGATCGTTACCTGAGTTAGGCCATAGAACATTTTGCGTCGGCGTTAGTTGGCCGGCACGGGCACGGCTTGCCCGAATTTGATGATCGAGATGCGTAGTCCGGTCACCCGGGGCTGAGTGCGGTTTTCAGTTTCGCGGACGCGCTCGCCTTGAAAATGTGCAAGTAGCAGACGTGGTAGGAACAACAATGACAAATCCGAATGTTTCGATTGAAGATGTACCGATCAACAGCTTCCACCAGTTGCTGACCCTGCGTTCCGGTGGCGGCTCGTTCGTCGATGGCTATGTACTGAGCATTATCGGCGTGGCCATGGTGCAGATGTCTGCCGGCCTGGCACTCACCAGTTTCTGGCAGGGCATGATTGCTGCCTCGGCGCTGATCGGCATTTTCTTCGGTGGCTTCTTCGGCGGTTGGCTGACCGACCGTTTCGGCCGCAAGCGCGTGTTCTTCGTTGGCCCGACCCTGTTCATCCTGGCCTCGGTCGCGCAGCTTTGGGTGGAGTCGGCGCTTGCATTGTTCCTGCTGCGGTTCGCCATCGGTATCGCCGTGGGTATCGAATACCCGGTCGCCACCTCTCTACTGGTGGAGTTCCTGCCGAAGAAGAACCGCGGCCCGCGCCTGGCTACCCTGACCGTGTTGTGGTTTGCCGGCGCCGCTACCGCCTACCTGGCCGGTGAGGCCATCCTGCGCCACGGTGGCGACGACGCCTGGCGCCTGGTGCTGGCCAGCGCGGCGGTTATTGGTGCGTTGCTGTTCGCCATCCGCCTGGGTACACCGGAGTCGCCACGCTGGCTGATCAGCAAAGGCCGTTCGGCCGAGGCCGAGCAGGTGATCAAGCGCGTCTACGGCAACGGTTTTTCGCTGAAGAACCTGCCGGAAGAGCCCAAGACCCGCAAGCTGTCGTTCCTCAGCCTGCTGCACTCCGGTTACGGCAAGCGCATGCTGTTCGTCACCATGTTCTGGACCTGCTCGGTGATCCCGGTGTTTGCCGTGTATGCGTTCGCCCCGAAAGTGCTGGGCGCGCTGAACCTGAAAGGGGACTGGGCCTCGATTGGCTCCATCGCCATCACCTTCCTGTTCGTGGTCGGCTGCATCGTCGGCACCCGCCTGCTCAACACCATCGGCCGGCGCACCACGCTGCTGCACAGCTTCTTCTGGTCGGGGCTGGCGCTGCTGGGCCTGGGGGCCTTCAGCAATGGCAACGAGATGCTCATCCTGGTGCT
This sequence comes from Pseudomonas sp. NPDC008258, assembly GCF_042956345.1. Lineage (NCBI taxonomy): Bacteria > Pseudomonadati > Pseudomonadota > Gammaproteobacteria > Pseudomonadales > Pseudomonadaceae > Pseudomonas > Pseudomonas sp. NPDC008258. Next base: position 95,592 of record NZ_JBIBGE010000005.1, on the reverse strand, counting down.
GTTCGGGGCCTATGCGTTGTTCATCGGCGGCGCCCAGGTGCTGCAACTGGTGTACCCCAACGAACTGTTCCCCACCGAAATCCGCGCTGGCGCCGTGGGCGTGGGCACCTCCATGTCGCGGGTCGGTGCGGCAGTTGGCACCTGGCTGGTGCCCATCGCCCTCGACAGCTATGGCATCGGCGCTACCATGTATGCCGCTGCTGCCGTGACCTTCGTCGGCCTGGCCTTCTCGGTCGCCCTGGCCCCGGAAACCCGCTCGCTGAACCTGCAACAAGCTGCTTCGCTTGGCTGAAGCCTTACAACCCACCGCCGCGTGGTTGCGTGGCGGCCTTTACAACACTGAGCAACGCACTGGAGAACCTACCGTGAAATTCGAAGGCATCTACACCCCGGCAATCACTCCGCTGGCTGCGGACGGCTCGATCGACAAGGCAGCGTTTGCCGAGGTCCTCGAATACCTGGTCGAGTCGAAAATCCACGGCGTCATCATTGGTGGCTCCACCGGCGAGTACTACGCCCACACCACCCAGGAACGCATCGAACTGGCCGCCCAGGCCAAGGACGTGCTCAACGGCCGCCTGCCGCTGATCGTCGGCACCGGTGGCATCCGCACCGAAGACGCCGTGGCCTTTGCCCAGCACGCCAAGGAAATCAAGGCCGACGCGCTGCTGGTGGGCACCCCGCCGTATGCGCTGCCAACCCAGCAGGAAATCGCCCTGCACGTTAAAGCCGTCGACGCTGCCGCCGGCCTGCCGATCATGCTCTACAACTACCCGGGCCGCATGAGTGTGAGCATGGGTGAGGAGTTCTTCGACGCCGTGGCCGACGTGAAAAATATCGTCGCCATCAAGGAAAGCTCCGGTGACATGGCCCAGCTGCACCGCCTGGCCATCAAACGCCCGAACATCCAGCTGTCGTGCGGCTGGGACGACCAGGCCCTGGAATTCTTCGCCTGGGGCGCCAAGAGCTGGGTCTGCGCCGGCTCCAACTTCATCCCGCGCGAGCACGTGGCCCTGTACGAGGCCTGCGTGATCGAGAAAGACTTCGACAAGGGCCGCAAGATCATGGCTGCCATGATGCCGCTGATGGACTTCCTCGAAGGTGGCAAGTTCGTCCAGGCCATCAAGAATGGCGTGGCCCTGAATGGCCTGAGCACCGGTGGTGTGCGCAAGCCGCTGTACGACCTGGACGCTGCCGAGAAGCAAGAGCTGCAACGTGTGGTCACCGAACTGAAGGCCACCATCGCCCAGATCAAATAAGGAGGCTGGAAAAATGGCTGAATTGCTGAGCAAGGAACAATACGCGGCCATCGCCGCCGACCTGCAACTGCGCACGAAGGCGTTCATCGACGGGGAATTCCGCGATGCCATCTCCGGTCGCACCTTCGTCACCACCAACCCTGCCACCGGCAAGCAACTGGCTGAAGTGGCCGCTTGCGACGTCAACGACGTCAACGTCGCCGTGGCCGCGGCCAAGCGTGTGTTCGAAGAGGGCACCTGGTCGAAGATGCAGCCGAACGACCGCAAGCACGTGCTGCAGAAGTTCGCCCAGTTGCTGGAAGACAACGCCCACGAGCTGGCCGTGCTGGAAGCACTGGACAGCGGCAAGCCGGTCAGCGAATGCCAGACCGTCGACGTGCCGGAAACCATCCACACCATCCGCTGGCACGCCGAGCTGATCGACAAGATCTACGACGCTACCGCCCCGACCGGCAACGCGGCCGTGACCATGGTGGTGCGTGAAGCCATTGGCGTGGTCGGCCTGGTGCTGCCATGGAACTTCCCGCTGCTGATGCTGGCCTGGAAGATCGCCCCGTCGCTGGCCGCCGGTTGCTCGATCGTGGTCAAGCCGGCCAAGGAAACCACCCTCAGCGCCCTGCGCGTGGCCGAGCTGGCCCATGAGGCGGGCATTCCTGCTGGTGTATTCAACCTGGTGCCTGGCGGTGGCCGTGAAGTGGGCGAAGCCATCGGCCGCCACATGGACATCCCGATGGTCAGCTTCACCGGCTCCACCGACACCGGCCGCCTGTTCCTGAAATACGCCGCCGAGTCCAACCTCAAGCGCATCGTGCTGGAGCTGGGTGGCAAGAACCCGGCCGTGGTCATGAACGACTGCGAAGACCTGGATGAAGTGGCCCAGTTCGTCACCGCGGGTGCGTTCTGGAACATGGGCGAGAACTGCTCTGCCTCCTCGCGCCTGATCGTCCACAAGGACGTGAAGGACGAGCTGCTGAGCCTGATCGCCAAGCACCTGAAAGACTGGAAGCTGGGCGACCCGCTCGACCCGGAAAACCGCCTGGGCGCCATGGTCAGCAAGTCGCACTTCGAGAAGGTGAAGTCGTACCTGGAATACGCTGCCGAGCAGAAGCTCAGCATCGTTCAGGGTGGCGAAACCGAAGAAGGCGTGTTCGTGCAGCCGACCATCGTCGACAACGTCAGCCGCGACAACAAGCTGTTCGTCGAGGAAATCTTTGGCCCGGTGCTGAGCGTGACCAGCTTCGAAACCATCGACGAGGCGATCGAGCTGGCCAACGACACCGTTTATGGCCTGGCCGCCTCGGCCTACACCGGCAGCCTGCGCAACGCGCTGCGCCTGTCGCGGGAAATCCGCGCGGGCGTGGTGACCGTGAACTGCTTCGGCGAAGGTGATGTGACCACGCCGTTCGGTGGCTACAAGGAGTCTGGCTTTGGTGGGCGCGACAAGTCCATCTGGGCCCACGACCAATACACGGAGTTGAAGACCATCTGGATCAACGCTTCGTGATCTGAGCAAGACCGGTGCTGTTCTGACGGAGCTCAGCACCTGGCCGCCCTGCTTACGCAGTGGCGGCCTTTTGTATTACTTGAACTTGGGCCCCGACCGGGTATTCAGCCCCTTGGCCATACGGTCATACAGCACCACATTCACTGTCGCCGCCAGGTTCATGCAACCCTCGGTGGGGATGTAGATGGTCTCTTCACACCACCCCCGCACATCCTCGCTCAACGAGCCATCCTCAGGCCCGAAAATATAGATAGCCCGGTCCGGATGGGTGTATTCCGGCAACGGCCGCGCGCCCTCCACCAGCTCCACCGCCACCGGCGTGCAGCCCAGCGGGATGATGCGTTGCAGGTCATCGATGCCGATCAGTGGAATGTCGTAATGCACGCGCTTGGTGTCGGTGACGAAGTCACGTGCGCGTTCGTAGCGTTTGCCGGTGTAGAACACCGAATTGACGCCATAGCAGCCCGCCGCGCGCATCACCGAGCCGACGTTTTCTGCCGATTTGGGGTTGAACAGGCCGATGCAGCTGTATCGTTTGTTTGCCACGTACCGGGGCCCTTCGCGAAAAAAGCGCGATTATACGGGCTGCCCGGTAGCAGCGGGGGGCGAATCGATGGTCAGTCTTTTTTCAACATGCCCGCCAGTGCGGCGAACGGGTTGTGGGTGGCCTTGGCAATGCTCGGGGTGCTGGTGGAGCCTTCGCTGAAGTATTGCTGGTCGGTGTAACGCGAGTGCTCGTTGTCGTGGCAGTACAGGCACAGCAGTTCCCAGTTGGAGCCGTCCTGCGGGTTGTTGTCGTGGTTGTGGTCACGGTGGTGCACGGTCAGCTCGCTCAGGCGCTTGCCGGCGAACTCGCGGGCGCAGCGGCCGCAGACGTGTGGGTACATTCTCAGGGCCTTGTCGCGGTAGCCCATTTCCTTGTCACGCTTGGCATCGGCCAGGATGCGGTCGAGGCGCGCGGTGGCGGCGGCGGAAGAGGTGGAGCTCATGATGTTTCCTTGGTTCTGATCAGGCAAATGACGGTTATGTCATTGAGTCTAGCGCGCTTGCAGGGCAGGCGGACAGGCGAAAGGTTTGATTTAGGCGTAGCCTGTAGGAAGGTTCCCGACAGGAGGTTGCAGATGTTTCACGCGATCCTCACCGCGCTGTTGATGGCTGGCCTGCCCATGGCCGAAGCCGCAAGCACGCCACCCCGTCTCACTACCCCGGTGCCGGGTGCACCGGGTACGCCCACGCCCACGCCATACCCGCAGATAACCCCGAGTACACCGCCCAAGGCTTATGACAGCCAGCCGGGGGCGCCCTTGTTGCCGCCAATGCCCGTGCCCGGGCCGCCAAAGGACCAGCCATTGCCGGGGTTGCGGCCAGAGCCGCCGAAAGCGCCGGTGCAGGATGATTGAATCAACTCAGCCTGCACCGAATTCCTGTGGGAGCGGGCGAGCCCGCGAACACCGGCAAAGCCGGTGCCAATCACCGCGGTGAATTCTTCGCGGGCATGCCCGCTCCCACAGGAATCGTGCGGTTGCTCAATTCTGGGCTTTACGCCACACCCAGCTCACCAAACACGAACGCATACTCCAGGGCCACATCCTTCAAGCCCTGATACCGCCCGCTCATCCCGCCATGGCCAGCCCCCATCTCGGTCTTGAGCAGCAGCAGGTTGTTGTCGGTCTTGCGCGTACGCAACCGCGCCACCCACTTGGCTGCTTCCCAGTACTGCACGCGGCTGTCGTTGTAGCCCGCCACCACCAGCATGGCCGGATAGGCCTGCGCTTTCACGTTCTCATACGGCGCATACGCCTTGATCCGTTCATACACCTCGGGCTCCTCAGGGTTGCCCCATTCGTCGTACTCGGTCACGGTCAGTGGCAGCTCGGGGTCGAGCATGGTGTTGAGCACGTCGACGAACGGCACTTCGGCAATTGCACAACGGAACAGCTCGGGCCGCAGGTTGAGCACTGCGCCCATCAACAGGCCGCCGGCGCTGCCGCCGCTGATGGCCAGCCGGGCAGCAGTGGTCACGCCCTCGGCGATCAGGTGCTCGGCGCAGGCGATGAAGTCGTTGAAGGTGTTGGGCTTGTGCTCCTGCTTGCCGGCGCGGTACCAGGCTTCACCCAGTTCGCCGCCACCACGCACATGGGCGATGGCAAAGGCCACGCCGCGTTCCAGCAGGCTCAGGCGCGCATGGGAGAACCACGGGTCGAGGCTTTCGCCATAGGCGCCGTAGCCGTACAGGTAAAGCGGCACGGTCTTGCCCAGGTCCTGGCGACGACGCACCAGGCTGATCGGCACCCGAGTGCCGTCCGCTGCGGTTGCCCACAGGCGCTCGCTCACATAGTCATCGGCATTGAATGCCCCTAGCACCGGGGTTTGCTTGAGCACGGCCTGGGCACCTGTGGCCAGCTCCAGCTGACGCACCTGGGCCGGGCGATTGAGTGCTTCGTAGCGCAGGCGTATGCGGCTGCTGGCGAACTCCAGGCTGTCCTGCACGTACAGGCTGTAGGCGGCGTCCGGCAGCTCGACGCGATAAGGCGCCAGGCCTTGCGGGCGTACCTCGATAATTGGCAGGCCGCCTTCGCGCAGGCTCAGGGTCAGGGCGCTGGCATTCAGGCTGAGGCCTTCGAGCATGATCGCATCGCGGTGTGCCACCAGCACCTGCCATTGTTCACGGCTAGGCACCGGGGCAACCGGGGCGTGGTACAGGGCGAAGTTGATGCCGTCCTGGTTGGTGCGGATGAACCAGCGCCACTCGCCGTCCAGCTGGCCATGGTCGGGGAAGTACTCATGGCCTTCGACACGCGGCGCCAGGCAGGTGAACGGCGCCTGCGGGGTTTCGGCGTCCAGTACCCAGGCCTCGCTGGTGGTCTTGCTGTTCAGCAGCAGCACCAGTTGGCGCTCGGAACTGGAGCGGTAGCAATGCAGGAAGAAACGCCCGTCGGGTTCTTCGAAAACGGTCTGTGCAGCGTCGCTGCCCAGCGTGTGGCGGCGCAGGCGCCAGGGCCGGTGAGTGTCGTCCAGTTCGGCGAAGAACAGCGTCTGGCTGTCGTTGGCCCAGGTCAGGCTGCCGTCGCAATCGTCGAAGGGCAGGGCGGTGACATTGCCAGTGGCAAGGTCCTTGACGTACAGGGCGTAGATTTCGTCGCCGCTGGTGTCGAGGCTGTAGGCCAGCAGACGGTGGTCGGGGCTGACGTTGAACGCGCCCAGCGACAGGAAGCCGCCATTGGCCAGGGCGTTGGGGTCGAGCAACAGTTGCTCCCGGCTTTCATCGACGGTGTTGGAATCGTCGGCCGGGCGAGGGCAGCGGTAATGGCGTGGGTATTCGTCGCCAGCGGTGGTGCGGGTGTAGTAGAGGTAAGGGCCCCAAGGGGACGGCAGCGACAGGTCGGTTTCCTGGATGCGGCCCTTGATCTCTTCGAACAGTTGCTCGCGCAACGGCGCCTGGTCGGCCAGGCAGGCTTCCTGGTAGGCGTTTTCGGCCTGCAGGTAGGCGAGCACCTCGGGGGTGTCGCGTTGTTGCAGCCAGGCGTACGGGTCGGCGGCTTGATCGGCTTTGGCAATCGGGGGTTGGGGCTTGGTTGGCATTGAGGATCTCTTGATTGGGGTTGCCTGGGCCGGCCCCTTCGCGGGCTCGCCCGCTCCCACAGGATCACCACAGCCCTCGAGGGGTGCGCAGTACCTGTGGGAGCGGGCGAGCCCGCGAAGAGGCCGGTACAGGCAAACACTGTCTGCGCCCGGAAAAGTGTTTATCATAGGCATCTCTTTGCCTGGCTTGCACGAACACCATGACCGAGAACGACTACACCCTTCTCTGGGGCCTCTACGCTGTTGCCGCCCTGGGCTGCCTGTTGGTGGGCTTCAAGCTGACCGGCTGGATGTGGCGCTGGCTGCGCGAACCGCTGCGGGTGGTGCTGGCGGTGCTGCTGCTGACGCCGACCGTGGTCGACCCGGTCAAGGACAGCTTCGCCCCGGCCATCGCCATCACGGCCCTGGATGTTGCCTTCAAGGTCGGTAACAACGCCTGGCGCGCAGTGTCTGACTTTGCCATGTACGGCATGATTGCCTTTGGCCTGTACTTCCTCTTCGTGCTGCTGCGCTGGCCGCTGGAAAAACGCGCCCGCGAGCGCCGCGAGCAAGCCGAAGCCGCCGCCCAGCGCCAGGCCGCCGAAGATGACCAGCTCGCCGCCCATGCCCCCTTGGCCGCCGAGCGTGGCGACCGTTACCGCGACGACCCACGCCCTGCCGCACCGCGCGGCAATGGCCGGGTCGAGCCCCGTCTGTAAGCGCAGGAGACACGCCTATGTGCGAACTGCTGGGCATGAGTGCCAACGTCCCTACCGATATCGTTTTCAGCTTCACCGGCCTGATGCAGCGCGGCGGGCGGACTGGCCCGCACCGTGATGGCTGGGGCATCGGCTTTTACGAAGGCCGTGGCTTGCGCCTGTTCCAGGACCCGGCAGCAAGCAGCGAGTCGGAGGTCGCCAACCTGGTGCAGCGCTACCCGATCAAGAGCGAAGTGGTAATCGGCCATATCCGCCAGGCCAACGTCGGCAAGGTGTGCCTGTCCAACACCCACCCGTTCGTACGGGAAATGTGGGGCCGCAACTGGTGTTTTGCGCACAACGGCCAGTTGGGCGACTTCAAGGGCCTGGCCAGTTTCTACCGGCCGGTGGGCGACACCGACAGCGAAGCGGCCTTCTGCGACCTGCTCAACCGCATCCGCAGCGCCTTCCCCGAGCCAGTGCCGGTGGAACAGCTGCTGCCGGTGCTGGTCGAAGCTTGTGCCGGCTACCGTGGCCAGGGCGTGTTCAACTTCATGCTCAGTGACGGCGACTGGCTGTTCTGCTTCTGCTCGACCAAGCTGGTACACATTACCCGCCGTGCGCCGTTTGGTGCTGCGCGGTTGAAGGATGTCGACCTGATCGTCGATTTTCATACCGAAACCACCCCCAACGACGTGGTCACGGTGATTGCCACCGAGGCCCTGACCGAGAACGAAACCTGGCACCGCTACGAGCCGGGTCAATGGGCCCTGTGGCGGCACGGCGAATGCGTGGCGCACGGCCAGAGCTAAGGACGCTGCATGTTCAGAAGTTACCTGCGGTTGCTGCTGTTCACCTTTGGCCTGCTGGCCGGTATCCAGGTTCCGGGGCTGGTCAAGGACTATAGCCAGCGGGTCGAGGCGCACCTGTTCGAGTCGCGCGAGGCGCTGGATGGTTTCCGGCAAACGGCCGAGCGCTTTTTCAAGGGCGACTTGCAGGCGCTGCTGCAGCATTACCGCAGCAGTGACGACCCGGTGTTCAACAGTGATGCCAACAGCATCGAAAGCCTGATGATCCGCAACGAACTGCTGGAAAACGAATGGCAGGCGCTGCAAGGGCCGTGGGCGCAGCGAACCTGGCATGTGCTGGTACAGGCCGACCCACAGCTGCGCGAAGAGACGCTGAATGGCTACAGCTATCAGATTCTGCTGGTGCCCGAAGCCGTTGGCTGGGGCGTCGGTGCCGGTTTTGTGCTGGCATTCGTGGTTGAAAGCCTGTTGCTGGGGATTGGCTGGGTGATCCTCGGTGGGCGGCGCAGGGCTGTGAAAGAGAGCTGGCGCTGATTTCTGCGGTAGCTGTGCCGGCCTCTTCGCGGGCTCGCCCGCTCCCACAGGATCATCACAGCCCTTGAGAGCTGTGCAGTACCTGTGGGAGCGGGCAAGCCCGCGAAAGGGCCGGCACAGGCAAAAGCAATCTTTCAGACCAGCACGATCCGCTGCCCCCCCACATCACGCGCGTACCCCTCCAACACCTGCCGGCAAACCCCGACAACCTCATCGACCAACGCCACCCCGGTCTGCCAGGCCACCACCAGCTCCAGGCCCGGCGGCGGTTGCAGCCCTTGCAGCAGCACCAGTTCGCCCCGGCCCAACTCGGCATCCACCAGCGCCGGCGGCAGCGCACCAATGCCAAACCCGTCACGCAACAACCGGGTAATCGCCGCCACCGAGTTCACGCAGTTCAGCCGCGGCGCCTCAGCCCCCGCAGCTTGCAGCAAGCTCAGCACCTCCTGCTGTGGCCGCGAATTTTTCGAGAAAGTGATGATGCGCTCGCGCCCAAGCTCGGCCAGCGATGCGTAGTCCCGGTGCTGGTGCGAGCCGGCAGCCACTACCCAGCCCATCGGATAGCGCGCCAGGTCCAGGCTGCGGATCGACTGCTCACGCAGCAGGTCGGTCTGCAGGATCACATCGAGAAAACCCTTCTGCAGCTGCTCGCGCAGGTTCAGCGCGGTGTCGGCCACCAGTTCGATTTCCACCTGCGGGTAGCGCTCGGTCAGCTCCGCCACCAGCGCGCTCATCCAGGTATGGATCACCGTGTCCATCACGCCGATTCGAATGCGCCCGACCTTGGCCCGATCACTGTCCAGCGACTGCTTCATGGCTTTGGCGGTTTCCAGCATGCGCTCGGCGTATTCCAGTACCTTGCCGCCTTCCGGGGTCAGGCTGACCCCGCGGGAATCGCGCAGCAGTAGCTTCACACCCAGGTCCGCCTCCAGCGCGGCAATGCGGCTGGACACCGAGGCCTGGGTGGTGAACAGCTTTTCCGCCGTCAGGCGGAAGCTCTTGAGCCGGGCGACCCAGACGAATGTTTCGAGGAAACGAAGGTTCATGATCAGTTTTTCTTGTTCCAGACCGGCGGTTTTTCTCGTTGGACGCAAGCGATGCAGCCTCTGAACAATGGTGCCCAGGCCGCGACGCTTAATGTCGCCCATAAAACAATACCAACAAGCCGAGGCATCCATGAACCCCACCGGCGTGCAGCAGCAGGTCAGTTCCCCCCCTTCGTCCGGGCCTTTCGCCTGGTACCGCGATATCGACAAACAGCAACGGCGCACCTTCTGGAGCTGCAAGATCGGCTATGGCCTGGATGGCATGGACACGCAGATGCTCAGCTTCGTCATCCCCACACTGATCATGCTGTGGGGCATCACCACCACCGAAGCCGGGTTGATCCACACCAGCACACTGATCGCCTCGGCCGTGGGCGGCTGGGTAGCCGGCATCCTCTCCGACCGCATCGGCCGGGTGCGCACCCTGCAACTGACAGTGCTGTGGTTCGCCTTTTTCACCTTCCTGTGCGGCTTTGCCCAGAGCTACGAACAGTTGCTGATCGCCCGCACCCTGATGGGCTTTGGCTTCGGCGGTGAATGGACCGCTGGCGCGGTACTGATCGGCGAGGTGATCCGTGCCCAGGACCGCGGCAAGGCGGTGGGCATGGTGCAGTCTGGCTGGGCCATCGGCTGGGGCCTCACGGCAATCCTCTACGCGCTGTTGTTCTCCTGGCTGCCGCCAGAACAGGCCTGGCGCGCGCTGTTCCTGCTGGGCCTGGTGCCGGCGGTGTTCGTGATCTTCGTTCGCCGCCTGGTCAAGGACCCCGAGGTGTATCGCGAGGCCAAGGCAGAAGAAACTGCCGAGGCACCTTCGCACTTCTACGAAATCTTTGCCCCGGGCATGCTCTGGACCACTGTGCGGGCGTCCCTGCTGACCACCGGTGCGCTGGGTGGCTACTACGCCATCACGTCATGGCTGCCGACCTTCCTCAAGAACGAGCGCGGCCTGAGCGTGCTGGGCACGGGGGGCTACCTGGCCATGGTGATCGTTGGCTCGTACGTGGGGTATGTGGTCAGCGCCTACCTGTCCGACCTGCTGGGGCGCAAGAAGAACTTCATCCTGTTCGCCGTGGGCTCGTTCGTCATCGTGCTGCTGTACACGCAAATGCAGGTCAGCGATGGCGTGATGCTGTGGCTGGGCTTCCCGCTGGGCTTTTTTGCCTCGGGCATCTTCAGTGGCATGGGCGCGTTCCTCACCGAACTGTTCCCCACGCGCATTCGTGGCTCGGGGCAGGGCTTCTGCTACAACATCGGCAAGGTCATAGCCGCGTTGTTCCCGTTGATGATCGGCATGCTTGGCCAGAATGTACCGCTGGGCCTGGGTATTGGCGTGTTCTCTGCGGTGTCCTACGGGATTGTCATCGTGGCGGCCTTGAGCCTGCCGGAAACCCGCGGCAAACAGCTCAAGGCGCGGTAAGGTAGGCCTATGGACAACAACAAGGGAGACCACGTGGTGGAACGCCTGCTACTCAATTGCGACATGGGTGAGAGTTTTGGCAGCTGGCGCATGGGCCTGGACGCCGAGGTGATGCCCTACATCGACTGCGCCAACATCGCCTGTGGCTACCACGCGGGTGACCCCGGCATCATGCGCCGCACCGTGGCGCTGGCGCTGGAGCATGGGGTGGCCATCGGCGCGCACCCCGCTTACCCGGACCTGGTCGGCTTTGGCCGCCGCTCCATGGCTTGCAGCCCGGAGGAAATCCGCGACTTGCTGCACTACCAGATCGGCGCGCTGGAGGGTATCTGCAAGGTGCTGGGCGGCCGCGTGGCCTATGTGAAACCCCATGGCGCGTTGTACAACGACATGATGGCCGACCCGCTCAAGCTGCGCACGGTGCTGGAGGCCGTGGCGGCCTACGATAGCAACCTGCCGCTGATGCTCATGGCTACTGCCGACAACCGCGCCGCCCAGGCGCTGGGCGATGAAGTCGGCGTGCCGCTGTGGTTCGAGGCGTTCGCCGACCGCGCCTACACCGCCAGCGGTCATCTGGTGTCGCGACGCCTGCCCGGTGCGGTGCACCACGACCCGGCATTGGTGGTGGAGCAGGCCGTGCGCCTGGCCCGTGGCGATACTCTGGTCGCGGACGATGGCAGTGCCTTGCGCCTGCAGGCCAGTACCCTGTGTGTGCATGGCGACAACGACAGTTCGGTGGCGGCGGTGCGGCAGATACGCCAGGCCCTTGATGCGCTGGAGGCACGATGAAGCTGCGCATCGAAGTGGTGGCCATCGACAGCCTGATGGTGCGCCTGTTCGACCGTATCGACGAGGCCAACATGCCATGGATGCTCGCCGCCAGCCAACGCTTGAGCGCTGCGTTCGGCCAGCATCTGGTTGACCTGGTGCCGTCTTACACCACGCTGATGGTGCAGTTCGATCTGCCGCCAGGCGAGGCGAGGGCGCTGATCACCCAGGCGCTGGACGGTTTGCAGCCAGACACCGGCAGTGGTGGCCGGCGGCATGAGATTCCAGTCTGGTATGACGCCAGCGTCGGCCCGGAGCTGCCCGTTCTGGCGGCCCGCAGCGGCTTGAGTGAAGCCGATGTCATCCGCTTGCACAGCGGGCGCGACTACCCGGTATTCGCTTTGGGCTTCGCCCCCGGTTTCGGCTTCATGGGCCTGGTGGACGAGCGCCTGGCCAGCCCGCGCCTGAGCACACCGCGCAAGCGTGTGGCGGCGGGTAGCGTGGGCATTGCCGAGCGGCAGACGGCAGCGTATCCGGCGGTATCGCCGGGCGGCTGGAACCTGATTGGCCGTACCCCGGTGCGCCTGTTCGACCGGGATCGCGAGGGCTACAGCCTGTTGCAACCGGGTGACCGGGTGCGCTTCGTGCCGGTTTTGCGCAGCGAATTCCTGGCCTTGGGTGGTGATGTGGAGGCGCAGGGATGAAGCAGTTGAAGATCGAGGCCAGTACGCCGTTGTGCCAGTTGCAGGACGCCGGGCGCTTTGGCGTGCGCCACCTGGGCGTGACTCAGGGCGGGGCACTGGACTGGGTGGCGATGCACTGGGCGAACTGGTTGCTGGGCAACCCGTTGGGGGCGCCGGTGGTTGAGGTGGCGCTCGGTGGTTTCAGCGTGGTGGCGGAAGAGGATTGCGTGCTGGCGCTGGCGGGTGCCGACCTGGATGCGCGGATCGACGATAAGCCGATGGCACCTTGGCGCAGCTTTGCCTTGGGTAAAGGCCAGCGGTTGACCCTGAAGCAGCCAAAGCAGGGTGTGCGGGCTTATCTGGCGGCACCTGGCGGGTTTCAGGGCGATGATGTGCTAGGTAGCTGTGCCACGGTCGTTCGCGAAGGGCTGGGCGGGGTCGATGGCCGAGGTGCTGCGCTTGGCAGGGGCCAGATACTGGCTTTCGCGGGTGCATTAGCAAGTTTGCGTGAGGTGCCGGAAACGTTGCGGCCTACGTACGCACAAAAGCCTGTTCTCGACCTGGTGATGGGCGCGCAGATTGGTGATTTCAGCGGTACCAGCCTGTTTGAGGCGTTCAACAGTGACTGGACACTGGACAGCCGGGCCGACCGCATGGGCATCCGCCTGCTGGGGCCGCAACTGGTCTACCAGGGCGTGCCGATGATTTCCGAAGGTATCCCGCTGGGGGCGGTGCAGGTTCCGCCGGACGGGCAACCGATCGTGTTGCTCAATGACCGGCAGACCATTGGCGGGTATCCGCGGCTGGGGGCGTTGACGCCGTTGGCTTTGGCGCAACTGGCGCAGTGCATGCCGGGGGCTGCTGTGCGGTTCAGGGCTGTGGTGCAGGATGAGGCCTGGCGGGAGCAGCAGCACTACATGGACCGTTGGTTGTAAGGCCGCTGGCCCTTTCGCGGGCTCGCCCGCTCCCACAGGTACACCACCGCATTCCGAGTCTGTGGGGACCTGTGGGAGCGGGCGTGCCCGCGAAAGGGCCGGTGCAAACAACATCACTTGGACAAGTAACGCATCCCTTCCTCCAACCCCTGCAAGGTCAGCGGGTACATCTTGTCTTCGATCAGGTCCCGCACCAGATGGGTCGAAGCGGTGTAGTCCCAGGCCTGCTTCGGATACGGGTTGATCCAGATGATCTTCCTGAATTTCTCCATGAACCGCTGTATCCACACATACCCGGCCTCTTCGTTCCAATGCTCCACGCTGCCGCCCGGCTGGGTGATTTCGTAGGGCGCCATGGCTGCGTCGCCGACGAAAATCACTTTGTAGTCGTCACCATACTTGTGCAGCAGGTCGAAGGTGGAATACCGCTCCGAGGTGCGGCGCAGGTTGTTCTTCCACACCGACTCGTATACGCAGTTGTGGAAGTAGTAGTACTCCAGGTGCTTGAACTCGGTCTTGCAGGCCGAGAACAGCTCTTCGCAGACCTTGATGTGCGCGTCCATCGAGCCGCCGATGTCGAACAGTAGCAGCAGCTTCACCGTGTTGCGCCGCTCGGGGCGCATCTGGATGTTCAGCAAGCCTGCGTCACGTGCGGTGTGGTCGATGGTGCCATCGATGTCCAGCTCTTCGGCGGCGCCTTCTCGGGCAAACTTGCGCAGCCGGCGCAGGGCCAGCTTGATGTTGCGCGTGCCCAGTTCCACCTGGTCGTCCAGGTTCTTGTATTCGCGCTGGTCCCACACCTTCACCGCCTTGCCCTGGCGCTTGCCGGCTTCGCCTACGCGGATGCCCTCGGGGTTGAAACCACCCGAGCCAAACGGGCTGGTGCCGCCGGTGCCGATCCACTTGTTGCCGCCGGCATGGCGTTCCTTCTGCTCTTGGAGGCGCTGCTTGAATGCCTCGATCAACTTGTCCAGGCCACCCAGGGTCTGGATCTGTGCGCGCTCTTCATCGCTGAGCGAGCGCTCGAATTCCTTGCGCAGCCAGTCTTCGGGGATGAGAGCCTCGATGTGCCGGTCGAGGTTTTCCAGGCCCTTGAAGTAGGCAGCAAAAGCACGGTCGAACTTGTCGAAATGGCGTTCGTCCTTCACCAGGATGGCGCGGGCGAGGTAGTAGAACTCGTCCATGTCGGCGAACACCACGTGCTTTTGCAGGGCATGGTGCAGGTCCAGCAGCTCGCGCACCGACACCGGTACCTTGGCTGCACGCATTTCATTGAACAGGTTGAGCAGCATGGCCCGGCTCCTGTCAGCGGTTGCCGCGCCGGCTCATGAAGGCCAGGCGCTCCAGCAACTGCACGTCCTGCTCGTTTTTCACCAGGGCACCTGCCAGCGGCGGGATGGCCTTGGTCGGGTCGCGTTCGCGCAGCACGGCTTCACCGATGTTGTCGGCCATCAACAGCTTCAGCCAGTCGACCAGCTCGGAGGTGGACGGCTTTTTCTTCAGGCCCGGCACCTTGCGCACGTCGAAGAACACATCCAGTGCTTCGCTGACCAGCGACTGGCTGATGTTGGGGTAGTGCACGTCGACAATCTGTTGCAGCGTGGTGCGGTCCGGGAAGGCGATGTAGTGGAAGAAGCAGCGGCGCAGGAAGGCGTCGGGCAGCTCTTTTTCGTTGTTGGAGGTAATGATGATGATCGGGCGTTGTTTTGCCTTGATGGTCTCGTCGATTTCGTAGACGTAGAACTCCATCTTGTCGAGTTCTTGCAGCAGGTCGTTGGGGAACTCGATGTCGGCCTTGTCGATTTCGTCGATCAGCAGGATCACCCGCTCTTCGGCTTCGAAGGCTTCCCACAGCTTGCCCTTTTTCAGGTAGTTGCGCACATCGTGCACCTTGTCCACGCCCAGCTGCGAGTCGCGCAGGCGGCTGACCGCGTCGTACTCGTACAGGCCCTGATGGGCCTTGGTGGTGGACTTGATGTGCCAGGTGATCAGGCGCGCGCCGAAGGATGCCGCCAGTTGCTCGGCAAGCATGGTCTTGCCGGTGCCGGGCTCGCCCTTGACCAGCAGCGGGCGTTCGAGGGTGATAGCCGCGTTTACCGCCAGTTTCAGGTCGTCTGTGGCGACGTAGTCGCGGGTGCCTTCGAACTTCATGGGGCTGTCCTCTGTTGTAAGCCTGTGCCGGCCTCTTCGCGGGCATGCCCGCTCCCACAGGAGTTGCACGAACTTCTGGAGCTGTGGGGTACCTGTGGGAGCGGGCGTGCCCGCGAAAGGCCCAACACCTGTTTTCGATTTGTCACCGACTATAACGCGGGCTTAGGCAGCTGAAAACGCAGACCGGGTATTCAGTCCCTGAATGCCCCGTCACGCCCACTCAGTCGGCATCCGGCCCGGGCTGTTCATACCGCGCATTGAAGGCCTGGACAAAGCCGTTACGCAGTATCTGCAAGAACGCCTCGAAGGCGCTGATATCCTGCTTGTGCACGCTGCCGCTGAGCTCCACGCGGGTGGCAAACTGGTTTTTGCGCTGGTTCTTGAGCACGGTCTCGGTGGCCCCTATCAATGCCTCCCACACCGAGCGGAAAAAGCCTTTGTCCATTTCCTGCACATCCTGTTGCCAGTTGAACACGTCCACATCGCGCAGCAACGGTTTGATGTAGCCCGTGAGCCGGCCATTCTCGGCCTGCGCCTCGATCACCAGGTCACCATGGCCAGCATTGAAGTCGAACTTGCCATAGGCGCTTGAAAAGTCATTCAGCCTGCGCAACTCGATGCCCGTGGCGCGCAAGCGGAACTGGAAATCGTCGAAGTCGCTGAACGGGTCGAAGGTGGCACGGCTTTCGACCTTGGCATCGCCCAGCAGCAGGGCGCTGGCGTCCAGGCTGGCGTCGCGCCGGCCCTGTTTGTTGCGCACATTGGTCAGGTTGCGGATGCTGGCGTTCAGCTGGGTGGCCTTGAGGTCGACCGGTGGCTTGGCGTTGAAGTTGCGAAAGGCGAGCACGCCGTTTTCGATCCGCACCTCGTCAAGGGTGATGGGCAGCAGTTTTTCCAGTTGTTGGCGCCAGTCGGTGCCGCGGCCGGTTTGCGATGCCTGCTTGCTACCACCGTCGACGAAGTTCAGTTGCGGGTGCACGAAGGTTACTTCGGCCACCACCGCCTGGTCGTACCACAGCGAACTCCAGCTTACCGAAAGGTCGATCAGCGGTGCGTCGAGCAGTGGCACTGGCACCTTGCCGCTGGTCTTGACGATTTTCAGGCCGTTGATCTGGTACGCGCCGCGCCACCAGGCCAGGTCCACATCGGCCACCTGGCCCCGGTACTCGCCCATGTCGGCCAGTTTGTCGTTCAGGTAGTCGCGCACCAGGTAGGGCAGGGCCAGGTGCAGGGCTACCAGCAGCGCGACCAGGCTGGCCAGGCCTGCAAGCGGCCAGCGGTAACGGGCTCTCATCGGGGCGTCTCCCAAGCAGGTTGTGCGGTTGACCGCAACCTGCCCGGCCGAGTTCGAACAGGCTTTACGGGCCACCGGCCGGGGCTTACCCTTGAGGTCTTTCCCCGCTCTTTTTCATGCCAAGGACCCCTGCCATGAGCCGTATCTTTGCAGACAACGCCCACTCCATCGGTAACACGCCGCTGGTGCAGATCAACCGCATCGCTCCGCGCGGCGTGACCATCCTGGCCAAGATCGAAGGGCGTAACCCGGGCTACTCGGTCAAGTGCCGCATTGGCGCGAACATGGTCTGGGACGCCGAGAGCAACGGCAAGCTCAAGCCGGGCATGACCATCGTCGAGCCCACCTCGGGCAATACCGGTATCGGCCTGGCCTTCGTCGCCGCTGCCCGTGGCTACAAGCTGATGCTGACCATGCCAGCTTCGATGAGCCTGGAGCGCCGCAAGGTGCTGAAGGCACTGGGCGCCGAACTGGTACTGACCGACCCGGCCAAGGGCATGAAGGGCGCCATCGAGAAGGCCAGCGAAATCGTCGCGTCCGACCCGGCCCGGTACTTCCTGCCGGGCCAGTTCGAAAACCCGGCCAACCCGGCCATTCATGAGAAAACCACCGGCCCGGAAATCTGGAATGACACCGATGGCGCAGTCGACGTGCTGGTCGCAGGCGTTGGCACCGGCGGGACTATCACCGGCGTATCGCGCTACATCAAGCACACCCAGGGCAAGGCGATCCTGTCGGTGGCCGTTGAACCTGTTTCGTCGCCGCTGATCACCCAGACCCTGGCCGGCGAGGAGCTCAAGCCTAGCCCGCACAAGATCCAGGGCATTGGCGCCGGTTTCGTGCCGAAAAACCTCGACTTGTCGATTGTCGACCAGGTGGAAACGGTAACCGATGAAGAATCCAAGGCAATGGCCATCCGCCTGATGCAGGAAGAGGGCATCCTTTGCGGTATTTCCTGTGGCGCAGCCATGGCCGCTGCCGTTCGCCTGGCCGAAAAACCTGAAATGCAGGGTAAGACCATTGTCGTAGTACTGCCGGATTCGGGCGAGCGTTACCTGTCGAGCATGTTGTTTGCCGACATGTTCAGCGAGCAGGAAAACCAGCAGTAATCGGCCTTGCCGCTGATCCGGCGCAACAATCGGCGGCCTGGTTTATTGCAAAATCTTCATCAATGCGATCCCGCCCGGGTTGTTTTTACCTCGGCGGGATCGGTTTATGATGGCAGGATGATTTTCAGGAGAGCAGGACGCGCAGCCCTGGCTCTTCCCCAAGGAGTGAAAGCATGACCTTTTCCTTTGCAGCCAAGGCGGGTGTCTTGCTGGTGTTCTTCGGCAGCGTGCTGTTCGTGCACCTGCGCGGCAAGGCCCGCCTGCCGGTGTTGCGCCAGTTCGTCAACCACTCGGCGCTGTTCGCCCCCTACAACGCGTTGATGTACCTGTTCTCGGGCGTGCCGTCCAAGCCCTACCTGGATCGTCAGCGCTTCCCCGAGCTGGATGTGCTGAAGGACAACTGGCAGGAAATCCGCGAAGAGGCCATGCGCCTGTTCGACGAGGGCTATATTCGCGCAGCCGAAAAGGACAACGACGCCGGCTTCGGTTCGTTCTTCAAGAAGGGCTGGAAGCGTTTTTACCTGAAGTGGTACGACAAGCCGCTGCCGTCTGCCGAAACCCTGTGCCCGCGCACTGTGGAGCTGGTCAGTAGCATCCCCAACGTCAAGGGCGCCATGTTTGCCCTGCTGCCTGGCGGTAGCCATCTCAACCCGCACCGTGACCCGTTCGCAGGCTCCCTGCGCTACCACCTGGGCCTGTCTACCCCCAACTCCGATGCTTGCCGCATCTACGTTGATGGCGAGCAATACGCCTGGCGCGACGGTGAAGACGTGATGTTCGACGAAACCTACGTGCACTGGGTCAAGAACGAGACCGACGTCACCCGCGTGATCCTGTTCTGCGACATCGAACGCCCGCTGAGCAGCCCGTTCATGACCCGCATCAACCGCAAGGTCAGCGCCTTCCTTGGCCGTGCTACCGCGCCGCAGAACACCGACGACGAGCGCGTGGGCGGGATCAACCAGGCCTACGCCTGGAGCAAGCGCTTCAGCAACAGGATCAGCGGCCGTGTAAAGCAGTTCAAGCGCGCCAACCCCAAGGCCTACCGCGTGCTGCGGCCGGTGCTGGCGGTGGTGGTGGCTTACGCGTTGTATAGCTGGTTGTTCTGATTACGGTTTGCGTACAGCGCCGAGTAGACTTGGCGCTGTACGCTATCAACCAAGCCCTTCCAGCAATCCATCGGCGCGTACCAGATCGACTATCACCTGCTCATCGACTGCATACACGCCCCTTGATGCCTTCCACACCAGGTGTTTGTCCTGCAAGGCGATGAGTGCTTGCTGCACCCCCGGTACCTCGGCCTTGACTTCGTTTTCGTCCACCCCCGCCTGTTCCATCGCCTTGACGTACAGAGCCAAGGTTGGGGCCTCAAACGGTGCGTATTCGTTACCCTTCAGGCACATGACACGCAGAACAGCGGACTGGATAGGCGTAAGGCTGCGGATCACCTTTTTCAGGTTTGCATCAAGATCCTCCGCTTGCGCCTGAACAAGTTCACGGAAACGTGCGGGAACGGTCTCTGGCTCAATACCGAAGTCGAAGCGGATTTCATCCGCTGCCGCGCCCAGTAGCTCAGGGCGGTAGCCACTTTCCTTGAACAGCTGGAACACCTCTGCCGGGTCGAGTGCGCTGGGGAGGTCGATATTGGCGCAAAGCCAGTCGATGAAGTCCTGATCCAAGGTCGGGAATTGCACCATCGCGGCGCCGAAAAACGCCTGATCCTTGCTATTGCGCAGCATGGCCAGTTTGTCCCGGTTTGAGCCTGTGCAAACGATGCGCAGGCCATGGTGCTTCGAGCTGTTGAGTTCGTCCCGGGCAGCCTTGAGGGCGAACAAGGCTGCTATGCCCTGATCGGTTGTGATTGCGTGCTGCGCCTCGTCAATGATCAAGACGATGATCTTGCGTGACTCATCGGAGAGCGCCACCAAGGCGGTGGTGAGGTCGATATCCTGCCCTAGGCCGATCTTGTCCACGCTGAAATTCAGGCCGCCGACAGTAACCTTCTCCATGCCTGAGGACTTTGCCAGCCGTGTGATGAACCCTTCGTTACGCCCGACCGTCTCACGCACGGTTTCCACGATCACCTGGCCTGGGTCTTTGGTCAGGTCCTTCCACAGGTCGGCATACAACACAATTGCTCCGGCTGCTTCCAGAGCGGGGCGCAGGTCTTCGCGGGCAAAGGTGGATTTACCGGTACGCCTGGGCGCAGCCAGGAACACACCCGAGCTTGCAGCACTGCCTACGGCGACTTGCAGGATCAATTTCGACAGGCGCGATGCGAGCGCTGGGCGGTGATAGACGGATTCCGGCATTTCGGCCTCCCATTTGGATTTATAGCTAATTATAGAGTGATTATAGGGACATTATAGAGGCTCTGGCAGCGACGCTTTATAGGTAATTATAGAACGATTATAGACAAACTATAGAGCAGCTATAGGATAATGCCAGTCAGTCAAGCAATTTGGGGCCGCGTTGCGGCCCATCGCCGGCAAGCCAGCTCCCACAGGTAACGGCGCATGGCTTGAGTTCAGTGCAATCGGTGTGGGAGCTGGCTTGCCTGCGATGGGCTGCGCAGCAGCCCCGGCAGTCTTAACTGACTGGCATTACGCCCCTCAGTCTCTCAAGCCGGCTCCAAGGCCTTCACCACAACCTTCCCACGGCTAAGGTGCACCACTTTGTCCGCCGTATCGAAATACCGGTCATCATGCGAGATCACGATAATGGTCTTGCCCAACCGCTTCAGGTCCGGCAACAGCTCGGTGTAGAACACGCGGCGGAAGGTCGGATCCTGGTCTGCCGCCCATTCGTCAAACACCAGTACCGGTCGCCCGTCCAGCCAGGCATTGACCAGCGCCAGGCGCTTGCGCTGCCCGGTGGACAGGTCGGTGGTGGTGAAGGCACCGTCGCGCACGCTGACCTTGTGGGCAATCTCCAGCCGTTCCAGGTAGCGCGTGGCATCTTCCGGCAGGCTGTGTTCGTGCTCCGGGAGGTCTTCGAACAGGTAGTAATCGGCAAACACGGTCGTAAACAGCTGGCGATAATCGTCCAACCCTTCCGGGCCGATGGCCTTGCCGTTCAAGCGCACTTCGCCGCTTTGCGGGGTGTACAGGCCCAGCAACAGCTTGATCAGCGAGGTCTTGCCGCAGCCGTTTTCACCGACGATGAACAGGATTTCGCCCGGCTCGATGCTCAGGTTGACCGGCCCCACACGGAACGGCTCCTTGCCATCCACCGGCGGGTAGGCGTACTCGACGTTGCGCAGTTCCAGGTGCGCGGTAGCCAAGGCTTCGCGCTTGACCGGGGGTTCCAGCAACAGGTGCGGTTCGGGCGAGGAAAAGCGCTCGGACAAGTCGGCAATGCGGCGGAACGCCACCTGGGCGCGGCCAAGGATCGGCAGGTTGCCGATCAGCGTTTCCAGCGGGCCTTTCATGTACAGCAGCACCAGCACGAAACCGCTCATCACCGCCGGGTCGTTGCTTGGCCACAGCGATTGCAGGGCCAGGGTCAGGCCGATGACCACGAAGAACAGCATCGAGCCCAGGCTCTTGGCCACCACGAAGATGTTGATGGCGCGGATGTGGGTATTGGCAATGAAGTCGGCGGTGCCCTGGATATTGCGCGTCAGCATGGCATGGCGGCGGCGGCGGTCGATGCGCAGTTCCTTGGCGCCTTCGGCAATGGCCGAGTAGTGCTTTTGCAGGTTGTCTTCGGCATCGCGGGCGGCGTTGAAGCCGGCCACGCCTTTTTGCCGGGCGATGTACTGCACGCCGCTGCCGATACCGATGGCTACCAGGGTAATGGCAAAGATCGGCCACGACAGCCAGGCCAGGTAGGCCATGCAACCGGTCACCGTGGTGAGTGAGATCGCCAGCGGGGCGAAGGCGAAGGCAAAGTCGCTGATGGTGTCGACGTCACGGGTCAGCACCGGGATCAGGCGGTGGGTGCGGTAGCGCTCGATCTGTTCGATTGGCGCCGACAGCACCTTGGCGCCCAGGTCCTTGCGCAACCGGGCAATGACCTTCTGGCCCACGTAGTTGGTGCCGCTGTCAGCCGCCACGCTGCTGACCAAGGCCAGCACGCACAGGCCGGCAAAGGCCAGGATCACGCCCTGGCTCATGCCGCCTTCGGCGTGCAGGCCCCGGTTGACGGTGGCCAGCAGGGCAGTCACTGCCAGGCCGCCGACCATGCCCAGCAGCACCGAAACGATTACCGCAGGGCGGTAGGGTTTGAGCAGGGCCAGCAGTTCGCGGATGGCCCCGGGGGAGGAGGTTTTCATGAAACGTGATCTCGCTGGTGAGGTGGGGGCGGGGTCAGCTGCCGAGGGTCAGGGTGCCCTTCATCAAGGTGCTGTGGAACGGGAACGAGCAGTAGAAGCTGTAGTCGGTACCGGCCTTCAGCAGTTTTGTATCCAGGGTGACGCTGTCCTTTTCGCCGCCGCCGATCAGGCGGGTGTGGGCGATCACCCGGGTGTCGCCAGGTTTGACGTAGTCCTGCGCCTCGCCGGCCTTCTGGCCGTCGTCCAGCACGCCCTGCATGTCGGCCTGGGTGCTGAGTACCCAGTTATGGCCCATCACGTTCTTCGGCATGGTGCCAGGGTGGGTGAGGGTGACGGTGAACGAGGTGCAGGCCTTGGGTACGGTGATGGCGGCCTTGTCGAAAGTCATCTGGTCGGTGCCGTGGATTTCCACGGCGCATTGCTCCGCTGACCAGGCGGCCGGGGCCGCAGCGAGCAGGGCGAGGAGCAGAAGCTGGCGAGTCATGTACGGTTCCTGGGCGATAAAGGGGTGCACATCGTTCAGACGAACCGGCACGGTCTCGCTTTACCTGTGTGTGTTGCCCTGGTGAATTTCCCGCAGGCCCGCTCGTTCATCTAGTCAGGCGCCGCCATGGCGCAAAACCCGATTTCGCCGCCAACGCGGCCCTGGCTTGAGGTGACCGTACATGAGTGAACTGCTGAGCTTTGCCAT
The DNA here is from genome assembly GCF_042956345.1 of Pseudomonas sp. NPDC008258. Lineage (NCBI taxonomy): Bacteria > Pseudomonadati > Pseudomonadota > Gammaproteobacteria > Pseudomonadales > Pseudomonadaceae > Pseudomonas > Pseudomonas sp. NPDC008258. Next base: position 72,857 of record NZ_JBIBGE010000005.1, on the reverse strand, counting down.
CGAACCTTTGGATGCCGCGCGTGGCAACCTGCCGCTGCTGGTGCGTGCGCCTGAACCGGGCATCGACCTGCTGGAAGCCTTTGCCGAGCTGCAGCCGCTGGTGGACCGGCACCTGCTGCAAGCGGGCGGCATTCTGTTCCGCGGGTTCGAAGTGGCGGGTGCCGAAGCCTTCCGTCAGTTCGCTGCCTCCTTCGGCCACCCGCTGCTCAACTACGAGTTCGGCTCTACCCCGCGCAGCAACGTGACCAAGGGCGTGTACACCTCCACCGAATACCCGGCGCACCAGAGCATCCCGCTGCACAACGAGCAGGCCTACACCCTGGAATGGCCGATGAAGATCTGGTTCTACAGCGTGATCCCCGCCGAGACCGGGGGTGAAACGCCAATCGCCGACAGCCGCGAAGTGTACCGGCGCATGCCGGTGCGTATTCGCCAGCGGCTGGAAGAGAAGGGCTTGATGTACGTGCGCAACTACGGCAACGGCCTGGATGTTGAGTGGTCGCAGGTGTTCAACACCGAAGACCCGCGCCAGGTCGAGGCCTACTGCCGGGCGCATGCCATCGAGTGCATCTGGAAGGATGACGGCGAACTGCGCACCCGTCAGCGTTGCCAGGTGGTGGGGCGGCATCCGGTAACCGGGGACAACGTGTGGTTCAACCAGGCGCACCTGTTCCATGTGTCGAACCTGCAACCGGAAGTGCGCGAATCGCTGATGGACATCGTCGAGGAAGAGGACCTGCCGCGTAACGTGTACTACGGGGATGGTACGACCATTGAAGATGCGTTGCTCGATGAAGTGCGCGGGGTGCTGGACGAGTGCACCATCAGCTTCCCGTGGCTGGCGAACGACGTGCTGATGCTCGACAACATGCTCGCGGCCCATGCCCGCTCGCCGTTTACCGGCAAGCGCAAGGTAGTGGTGGCGATGGCCGAGGGGCATTCCGAGCTGCTGCGCTGACGGTCATTGATTTGCTGGCCCCCGCAGGATCATCCGCGCCCTAAGCAGAGATGCAATCCCTGTGGGAGCGGGCGTGCCCGCGAAGCGCCGCGCGGGCGGCGCTCGATCTAGCAGGCGCTGAAACTGTGATGGCGAACACATTGAGGCCTTCATGCAACCTGAAGCCAATCCCTCACTGCTTCATCCCCAGCTCTGCATCATCCATCAGTGCCTTGGCCATCGCGCTCAGGTAGTGGGCAGCCCAGATCATCATCGGTTTTTCGTCCATCAGGCCGGTGATGGTCAGTTCGCGTACATAGCCCATCAGTTCGGATGATTGCTCGCGGGCGTCGCGGCACGGGATGCCGGGTTCGATGCGAAACAGTGGGTGGGTGCCGTTTTCGCCCTGGTAGAAAGTGGTTTTGCCGACGGTGAATTGAGTGTCTTCTGTTGTCATTGTTGTATCCCCTGAAAGTTCTCGACTGCCTGGACGGGCCTCTTCGCGGGCGCGCCCGCTCCCACAGGAATTATGCAGACCTTGAACCTGCGGTGATCCTGTGGGAGCGGGCAAGCCCGCGAAAGGGCCGGCCCTGGCAACACATTGACCAGCCTTAGTGCAATGGCGTGGGTCCAGCAGGCATCTGCACCTGAACCAGCGCCGACTCAAGCAAAGCCCGCAGCGCCTCCAGCTCATGCATCGAGGTCATCATAAGGATCGAAGCCGGTGATTTGGGTTGAAGCAACAATGCCTGATGCACCACGGTGGCTGCGCATAACGCGTAGTCGGTGGCCTGGATCAGGGTGTCTTCAAGGGAATGGGGGTTGTGGGGTGGGTCGGGGACTACTTTCAGCATGCTTTGGTATCCATTTCTAGGGCCGTCCCCCACTTGCTGTCAAACAGGTAGGTGGCAGCTGTGCACAGGTTGACAGACCGGCGGATACCAGAACCGGCGCACGCGAACGTGCCCCATGCACAGCCACCATAAAGGGCAAAGCCATGCGAGTATCTCGTCGCGGCCTGTCAAAGCCGATCGCTGATATGCAGCGACCCACCGAGACTAGAGCGCTGCCTAAACAGCCGCAACGGAAAACAGGCTGCGAGAGTATCTTTGGGAAATGCCCTACAAGGAAGCTGTCAAATCTGATTTTTTCCCGGTGATGGTCGGTTCGCGGACATAGCTCATCAGTTCGGATGATTGCTCGCAGGAGTCGCGGCAAGACAATTGCTCCGCTGGAACTCCCCCTAAATCAGCCCCCCATGCCTTCGTCTGACAGTTACCGCTCGACTGCCAGGACACCGCTCGACATGAATGCTGATCAAACGCTCAAGCTCGCCCGCCGCTTCATCGAACTCAGCCCCGACAAGCGCCGCCTGTTCCTCAAGGCGCTGCAGGGCGAGGGCATGGACTTTTCCGTGCTGCCGATTGCGCCAGGTGTGGAGGTGGCCGAGCGTGACCAGCTGTCGTACGCCCAGCGGCGCATGTGGTTCCTCTGGCAGCTCGACCCGCAGGGCGCGGCGTACAACTTGCCCATGGCGGTGCGCCTGCACGGTCCGCTGGACCTGCAAGCCCTGCAGCACGCCTTCGATGCCCTGATTGCCCGCTACGAAACCCTGCGTACCCGCTTTGTCGCCGATGGCGATGACGTACGCCAGCAGGTCGATGCCGTCGCTGCCCCGTTGCAGTTGCGCCAGGATGCACTGGCCGAACTGGACGAAAGTGCCCGCCAGGCCGCTGTCGAGGCCATCGCCGAAGCCGAGGCGCTGGCCCCGTTCGACCTGGCCAGCGGCCCGCTGCTACGCGTGCGCCTGCTGCAACTGGCCCCACAGGACCATGTGCTGCTGCTGACCCTGCACCACATCGTCGCCGACGGCTGGTCGATGAACGTGCTGATCGACGAGTTCCTGCGCCTGTACGACGCTGCCGCGGCGGGCACCGACGCCACCCTTGAGCCGCTGCCCATCCAGTACCGCGACTATGCCCTGTGGCAGCGTAGCTGGCTGGAAGCCGGGGAACAGGAGCGCCAGCTGGCTTACTGGCAAACCCGCCTGGGTGACGACCATTCGGCGTTGGAGCTGCCGCTGGACCGCACCCGCCAGGGCCGGCCCAGCTACCGGGGCGCACGCCACGAGTTCCCCATCGCCGCAAACGTCGCCGAGCGCCTGCGCGGTGTGGCCCGCAAGCACAATGCCACCCTGTTCATGGTCCTGCTGGCCGCCTTCAAGCTGCTGCTGCAGCGCTACAGCGGCCAAACCGCAATACGCGTTGGCGTGCCCATCGCCAACCGCAACCGTGCAGAAGGCCAGGGCCTGATCGGCTGCTTCATCAACACTCAGGTACTGCACACCGAGATCGACCCGCTGCTGGACATTGCCGGGCTGCTGCAACGCGTGCGTGAAACCGCCGTGGGCGCGCAAAGCCACCAGGACTTGCCGTTCGAACAACTGGTCGAAGCTCTGGACCTGCCGCGCAGCACCGAAAGCCCGCTGTTCCGTGTGTTGTTCAATCACCAGGCGCAGGTGGCAGATGTGCAGGCCATCGAAACCCGCTCCGGCCTGAGCCTGGCGCCGATCACGCTGGAAAAGCACAGCGCCCGCTTCGATCTGGCGCTGGACACCCACGAACGCGCCGGGCAGTTGCATGCGGCGTTCACCTACGCGACCGATGTGCTCGATGCCGCCACCGTCGAAGCCCTTGGCGAACAGTGGCTGGCCCTGGTGCAAGCGCTGGCCGATGAAACCGCGGGTGCGGTAGGCGAGCTGGCATTGCCGGGCCTGGTCGTTGCCCAAGGTGAGCCGAAGCCAGGCGGGGCAACCCTGCTGGTTCATCAACGCTTTGCCGCTGCCGCCAGCAGCCACCCCCAGCGTATGGCGGTAATGGCCGCAGGCGAGCAGGCCAGCTTTGCCGAGCTCGATGCACGGGCCGAAGCCATTGCCGGCCGCTTGAGCCAGGCCGGGGTGGGGCCGGACACACTGGTCGGCGTACTGGCCGACCGCAGCGTTGGCATGCTCGCGAGCATCCTTGGCGTGCTCAAGGCCGGTGCTGCGTACTTGCCACTGGAGCCTGAGCAACCGGCCGAGCGCCTGGCCTACATGTTGGCCGACAGCGGCACGCGCCTGGTGCTGGCACCGGGTAACTGGCAGGTTGAACTGGCGGATGGCGTGCAGCGCATCGACTGGGCACAAACGGGTAGCGCCGGTGCCGTGCGCCTTGCGCCCGAGCCGGCCAACCTGGCCTATGTGATCTACACCTCTGGCACCACTGGCCAGCCGAAGGGCGTGGCGATCAGCCACGGTGCGTTGGCCAACTACGTCGATGGCATCGCCGCCCGCCTGCCGGTCGAACGCATCCGCAGCATGGCCCAGGTCTCGACGCCGGCTGCCGACCTGGGCCACACCATGTTGTTCGGTGCCCTGTGCGGCGGCCATACCCTGCACCTGCTGTCGCGTGAACAGGTATTGGACGCCGAAGGCTTTGCAACCTACCTGGCAGACCACGAGGTGGACGCGCTGAAGATCGTGCCGTCGCACCTGGAGGCGATGCTGGTGGCTGGCCGTTCGGCGCTGCCAGCGCAATGCCTGGTGCTGGGCGGCGAGGCCATCAGCCCGGGCCTGCTGGGCAAGATTCGCCAGCTGAGCCCGTCGCTCAAGGTGTTCAACCACTACGGCCCGACCGAGACAACGGTCGGTGTGCTGGTCGCCGAGCTTGACGAGCAAGCCCGCCTCGGCCAGCCATTGGCCAACACCCGCGTAGCGGTGCTCGACCATTGCCTGCAACCGCTGCCGGCCAAGGCCAAGGGCGAGCTGTACATCGGTGGCGCCGGCCTGGCCCGTGGCTACCTGAAACGCCCGGCGCTCACCGCCGAGCGCTTCGTCCCTGATCCACACGGTAGCCACGGCCAGCGCCTGTACCGCAGCGGTGACTGGGTACGCCAGGGCAGCGACCTGCAATTTGCCGGGCGCATGGATGGCCAGGTGAAAATCCGTGGCTACCGTGTAGAGCTGGCCGAAATCGAAAGCCGGTTGCGTGCGCTGGAGGGTGTGGCCAACGCGGTGGTTCGCGTGCATGGTCAGGCGCCGCAATTGCAGCTGGCCGCATGGCTGGTGCCGAGCCAGATGCCGACCGACAGCGTGGCCTGGCAGGATTCGATCCGCGCCACCCTCAAGGGCCTGCTGCCCGAACACATGGTGCCAGCCTACCTGATGGTGCTGGAGCACCTGCCGGTCACCGTCAACGGCAAGGTGGACGTCAAGGCACTGCCAGAGCCGGTCGCCACCCAGGTGCTTTACCAGGCACCACAGACCCCGTTGCAAGTGCAGTTGGCACAAATCTGGGCGCAAGTCCTGCAAGTGGAGCAGGTGGGCCTGACCGATAACTTCTTTGCCTTGGGCGGCCATTCGCTGCTGGCCACGCAGGCCGTATCACGGGTGCGCAAGCAACTGGGCGTGGATCTGCCGTTGCGAGCCCTGTTCGACACCGTCGACCTCCAAGCCTTCGCACAAGCGGTAGCCGAGGGCGAGCAGAGTGCCGGGCTGGACATCGAAATCCTTGACCGGCAACAGCCGCTGCCAGTGTCCCGCTCGCAAAACCGCCAGTGGCTGTTCTGGAAGCTGAACCCCGAAAGCCTGGCCTACAACACACCGATGGCGGTGCGCATGCAGGGCAATCTTGACCGTGCAGCGGTGCAGGCCGCGCTGGACGCCCTGGTCGCCCGTCACGAATCGCTGCGCACTGTGTTCGTAGAGGCTGAGGGCCTGCCGTGGCAGCGCATCCTGCCGGCTGCTGCGGTGCCGATCGGCTTCGAAGACATCAGCGGCCAGGACCACGCGGCGCAGATGCGCAAGCTGGAAGCGGAAGCGTTTGTCCCGTTCGACCTGGAGCACGGCCCGCTGCTGCGTGCCCGCCTGTTCAAGGTGGATGAGCAGCAGCACCTGCTGTCGCTGACCCTGCACCATATCGTTTCCGACGGCTGGTCGATGAGCCTGCTGGTGCGCGAGTTTGCCGCTGCCTACAACGCGGCGGCCACCGGCCAGGTGCACGCCATCGAACCTCTACCTGTGCAGTACGCCGACTTCGCCGGCTGGCAGCGCAAGTGGCTGGCCGAAGGGCAGATGCAGGCGCAGATCGATTACTGGAAAGCGCGCCTGGAGGACGACTTCGAGGTGCTCGAACTGCCGGCCGACCGCATTCGCCCGCAGGTCAAGAGCTACCAGGGCAGCCGCTTCGACGTGCGCCTGCCGTTGGCCCTCACCGAGCGTTTGCGGGCACTGGCGGTGGCGTCCAACGCCACGCTGTTCCATGTGTTCCTGGCCGCCTATGCCATCGTGCTGTCGCGCTACAGCCGCAAGGGCACGCTGAACATCGGCGTGCCGGTCACCAACCGCAACCGCCTGGAGCTGGAAGGGCTGATCGGCTTCTTCATCAACGTGGTGGTGGCCCGCATCGGCGTGGACGGCAGCCAGCCGTTCCCGCAGCTGCTGGCGGCCATCAAGGAAACCACCTTGCAGGCTCAGGCCAACAAGGATGTGCCATTCCTGGAGGTGGCCGAAGCGCTGTACCCGGACCGCGACCAGGGCGTGAACCCGTTCTTCCAGGTGCTATACAACCACCTGCGCGACCTGGGCGAGCAGGTGTCCAGCGATGCCCTGCACGGCCTGAGCGTGAAGGAAGTGGACCTGCTGGAGCCGGGCGCGCAGTACGACATTTCGCTGAACACGCTGGAGCGCTCCGATGGCGTGACGGCGTCGTTCAACTATTGCACCGACCTGTTCGACGCGGCGCGCATCGAGCGCATGGCCGGGCACTGGCAGGCGTTGCTGGAAGCCATCTGCGCCGAGCCGCAGCGCTGCATTGCCGAGCTGGACTTCCTTGGCACCGCCGAGCGCCAGCAGTTGACCCATGGCTGGAACCCTGCGCCTCAAGCCACCAGCGGGTTGTGTGCGCATGAGTTGTTTGAACGCCAGGCGCGTGAGCGGCCAGACGCCGTGGCGCTGATTTTCGACGACCAGCAGCTGACCTACGCCGAGCTGGACCGCAGCAGCAACCAGCTGGCGCATCGCCTGCGGGCGCTGGGCGTAGGTCCGGACAGCCTGGTCGGCGTGGCCGTGGAGCGCGGCCTGGGCATGGCCTTGGCGCTGATTGCCATCCACAAGGCGGGGGGCGCCTACGTGCCGCTGGACCCGGACTACCCGCAAGAGCGCCTGGCCTACATGGTCGAAGACAGCAACATCGGCCTGCTGCTGGCCGATGCGCCTTCACGTGATCGCCTGCAGTTGGGCAAGCAGCTGCCTTGCGTGGTGCTGGAGCCCGGCATCGAGTGGCTGCAAGCCTGGCCAGCCGAGCCGCTGGCGAACCTGGCTGCACCGCAGAACCTGGCCTACGTGATTTACACCTCCGGCTCCACCGGCATGCCCAAAGGCGTAGCGATCGATCACCATGCCTTGTCGGTGTTCTGCCAGGTAGCCGGCGATTACTCGCGGTTGAGCCCGGCCGACCGCGTTCTGCAGTTCGCCACCTTCAGCTTCGACGGCTTCATCGAGCAGTTCTTCCCGCCGTTGGCCCAGGGTGCCTGTGTGGTGCTTCGCGACCTGCGGCTGTGGGATACCGCCACCTTGCTGGATGAAATCAACCGCCACGGTGTAACCGTAGCCGACCTGCCGGCCGCCTACTGGCGCCTGCTGGCGCTGGAACGCCGGGCCCCCGAAGCCTACGGCCGGCTGAAGCAGATTCACGTGGGCGGCGAAGCCGTGCCGGAAGACGCCCTGCGCGCCTGGCTGGTGGATGGCCCGCCGGCGGTGCGCTTGCTGAACACCTATGGCCCCACCGAAGCCACCGTGGTCGCCACCACCTATGACTGTTCGCAGATGACCGGGCAGCAGATCAGCAAGGGGGGCGTGCCAATCGGCCGCGCCTTGCCGGGCCGCAGCCTGCATGCGCTTGATGAAGGCCTGGCGCCGACCCCGGTCGGCGTACCCGGTGAGCTGTTCATCGGCGGAGCAGGTTGCCTGGCGCGTGGTTATCACCAGCGGCCGTCGCTCACGGCCGAACGCTTCATCCCTGACCCGTTCGACCCGGTTGGCGGTGGCCGCCTGTACCGCACGGGCGACCTCGGCTGCTACGACGAAAACGGCCAGCTGGCCTATCGCGGGCGGGTCGACCACCAGGTGAAAGTGCGGGGCTTCCGTATCGAGCTGGGTGAAATCGAGCAGTACCTGCGGGCACACCCGGACGTGCGTGAAGCCACCGTGCTGGCCATCGACCTGCCCGGCGGCAAGCAGCTGTGCGCCTATGCCGTACCGGCTGAGGGCCACAGCGGCGACCTGCGCCTGGCGCTGAAGCAGTACCTCAAGGCCAGCCTGCCGGACTACATGATCCCGCCCTACCTGGTGACCCTTCCAAGCATGCCGCTGACGCCAAGCGGCAAGCTCGACCGCAAGGCGCTGCCGCTGCCCGACCCTAACCAGCCGCAGCATGACTACGAGGCGCCGCAGAGCGAGCGCCAGCAGCAACTGGCCAACATCTGGGCGCAGTTGCTGAACGTGGCCCGCGTGGGCCTGAACGACAACTTCTTCGAGCTGGGCGGCCACTCCCTGCTGGCTGCCCAGGCGGTGTCGCGGATCAACGTTGAACTGGGGCTGGATGTGCCCCTGCGGCTGATCTTCAGCCACCCCGAACTGCGCACGTTCGCCCAGGCACTGGACGAGCAAGGCCTGTCGCTTTCCGACGACGGCCTGAGCGATATCGAACAAATGATGAACGCATTCTCAGAGGCCTGACATGGAACTCACTGCAGCACAACGCATTGCCCAACGTTTCGTCGGCCTTCCGCTGGAGCAGCGCCAGCAAATCCTGGAAAAGATGCAGGCCAGCGGCCAGAGCTTCCGCCTGCTGCCCATCGTGCCCGCACGCCAGGGCCTGGCGCACATCCCCCTGTCGTATGCCCACCAGCGCCTGCTGTTCCTCTGGCAGCTGGAGCCCGACAGCCCGGCCTACAACGTGCCGATGGCGGTGCGCCTGAAGGGCGCGCTGGACCAGGCGGTGCTGCAACAGGCGCTGGATGCGCTGGTGCAACGGCACGAGTCGCTGCGCACGCGCTTTGCATCGGATGAGGGCGCGTTCCACCAGGAGATCCTCGAGCACTGCCCGCTGCCGCTGGAGCTGGTGACGTTCGACAGCCCACCCGACGAGGGGGCTTTGAGCGTGGCGGTGGACGCTGCCCTCAAGCAACCGTTCGACCTGCTGACCGGGCCGCTGCTGCGGGTGGCCCTGCTGCGCGTAACGGACGAAGAGCACGTGCTGGTGCTGAGCATGCACCACATCATCTCTGACGGCTGGTCCAGCGATGTGCTGGTGCAGGAGTTCATCCAGCTATACACCGCCCTGGCCGAAGGCCGTCAAGCGCAGCTGCCGGCCTTGCCGATCCAGTACGCTGATTACGCCATCTGGCAGCGCGCCTGGCTTGAAGCCGGGGAAGCAGAGCGGCAACTGGCCTACTGGCGCACGCAACTGGGCGATGAGCAACCGGTGCTGAGCCTGCCGCTGGATTTCGAGCGCCCGGCCACACCCAGCCAGCGCGGCGCGGTGGTGCGCGTGGACATTGCCGGCGAACAGGCCGAAGCCCTGCGCAACCAGGCGCGCAAGGGCGGCCACACGCTGTTCGTGCTGGTGCTGGCGGCCATGGCGGTGGTGCTGTCGCGCTACAGCGGCCAGGCCGACATCCGTATCGGTGCGCCGAATGCCGGGCGCAACCGCAAGGAGCTGGAAGGCCTGATCGGCTTCTTCATCAACACCCAGGTGTTGCGTGTGCAGGTTGACGAGCGCGCCACCTTCGCCGCGCTGCTGGAGCAGGTCAAGGACGTGATCGGCGGCGCGCAGTCGCACCAGGAGATACCGTTCGAACACCTGGTGGATGCTTTGCTGCCTGAGCGCAACCTGGCCCACAACCCGCTGTTCCAGTTCAAGATCAACCAGCACGTGGCCGCCAGCGACACCGGGCGCAAGCGCCTGGGTGCGCTGGAGGTGGAAGGCTTTGCCCGTGACGGCGGCGATGCCCGCTTTGACCTGGCGTTCGACTTCTCTGACAAGGCCGATGGCATCGAAGGCTACTTCACCTACGCCACCGACCTGTTCGAGCAAGCCACCATCGAGCGCATGGCCGGCTCGCTGCGCCAGGTGCTGGGCGCGTTGACCCGCGACCCGCAGCAGGTAATCGTCGACTGCCCAGAGGGGGTGGCCGCGCTGCCGGCTGCCGTGCAGTCTTATCCGCACGGCGACATCCTTGCGTTGTGGCGCCAGGCCATGGCCCAGGGCCAGGCCCATGGCGGCGTGCGCGCGGGTGAGCGGTTCATGACCCAGGCCGGGCTTGAGGCGGCGTCCAACCGCCTGGCCGATTACCTGCGCCAGCGTGGGGTTGGTGCGGGCAACATCGTCGCCCTGTGCCTGCCGCGTTCCATCGAGTGGGTCAGCGCCTTGCTGGCCGTGCTCAAGACCGGCGCGGCCTACCTGCCACTGGACGCCCAGCAACCCCAGGAGCGCTTGCAACAACTGATTGCCGACAGTGGTGCCACAGTGCTGCTGCACGAGCCCGGTGATGAGCGTTTCGCCAACCTGCAAGGCGTGCAGGTGATTGCCTGCGAGCACACCGCCTGGGCAGCCTGTAGCGACAGCCCAGTCGAGGTGGCCATCGCGCCTGAGCAGCCGGCTTACCTGATCTACACTTCCGGCTCGACCGGCCAACCGAAAGGTGTGGTGGTCAGCCACGGCGCGCTGGCCAGCTACACCCAGGCCGTGCTGGAGCGCCTGCAACTGCCGGCCGCAGCCAGTATGGCGATGGTATCCACCCCCGCAGCCGACCTGGGCCATACCGTGCTGTTCGGCGCCCTGGCGTCCGGCCGCTTGCTGCACCTGCTGCCGCAGGAACTGGCGTTCGACCCGGATGGTTTCGCCAGCTACATGGCGCAACACCAGGTGGGTGTGCTGAAGCTGGTGCCGAGCCACTTGCAAGGCTTGCTGCAAGCAGCCCGCGCCGCCGATGTGCTGCCTGCCGAGGTGCTGGTCCTGGGGGGCGAGGCGTGCAGCTGGGGGCTGCTGGAAAAGGTCCGCGAATTGCGCCCGGGCTGCCGGGTAATCAACCACTATGGCCCGACCGAAACCACGGTTGGCGTGCTCACCTTCGAACCCGGGCAGCCTGTACCTGGCTGCCGCACAGTGCCGGTAGGCCGCCCGCTGGGCAATGCCTGTGCGCAGGTGCTGGATGGTTACCTCAACCCGCTGGCGGCGCAGGTTGCCGGTGATCTGTACCTGGGCGGGCGAGGGGTTGCCCAGGGCTACCTGGGGCAGCCAGCGCTGACCGCCGAGCGCTTTGTGCCCGCCGAAGGCGGCACCCGCCTGTACCGCACCGGTGACCGCGCCCGCCTGACCGCAGATGGCCTGGTCGAGTTCGTCGGCCGCGCTGACGACCAGGTGAAAATCCGCGGTTACCGGGTAGAGCCGGGTGAAGTTGGCCGGGTATTGGCAGGCTTGCCGGGTGTCAACGACGCCGTGGTGCTGGCACTGCCGCTGGAAGGCGATGCCGAACGCCTGCAACTGGTGGCCTACGCCGTGGCCGATGGCGGCGTGACCGTGCAGCAGTTGCAGGCGCAACTGCAAGCACGCCTGCCAGACTACATGGTGCCGGCACAGATGCTGTTGCTGGAGCGCCTGCCACTGACCGCCAACGGCAAGCTCGACAAGCGTGTACTGCCGGCACCGGGTGCCGTCAGCCGTGGCTACGTGGCGCCGGAAGGCGAAATCGAGGAGAAGCTGGCCGCTGTCTGGGCCGATGTACTGAAGTTGGAGCAGGTCGGCAGCAGCGACAACTTCTTCGAGCTGGGCGGCGACTCGATCCTCAGCCTGCAAATCATCGCCCGGGCCAAGCGCCAGGGCATCAAGATCACCCCCAAGCAACTGTTCGAGCAACAGACCATCGCCCAGCTGGCCCTGGTGGCCAAGCGCATCGAGGCCAGGCAGCAGGTGGCCGCAGCGGCAGCGGTGGACACCGCCATCAGTGGCGAGGCCGCGCTGCTGCCAGCCCAGGTGCGTTTCTTCGAAATGGATATCGCACAGCCTGCGCACTGGAACCAGTCTGTATTGCTCAAGCCGGCCGACCCGGTACAGGTGCCGCAACTGGAAGCAGCCCTGCGCGCAGTGGTTGAGCAGCACGATGCCCTGCGCCTGCGTTTCATCCAGGGCAACGGCCAGTGGCAAGCCCGCTTCCAGCCACTGGACAATGCGCCGCTGGTGCGCCAGCGCAAGCTGGCCACGCTGGACGAACTCGACGTTGCCGGCAACGAGGTGCAAGCCGGCCTCGACCTGGCGCTCGGCCCGCTGCTGCGCGCCGAACTGTTCGACTTCGCCGATGGCCAGCAGCGCCTGCTGCTGGTGGTTCACCACCTGGTGGTGGATGGTGTGTCGTGGCGGGTACTGCTCGAAGACCTGCAAGCCGCGTACCAGCAGGTACTCAACGGCCAGGCCATCAGCCTGCCTGCCAAGACCAGCCCGGTGAAAGCCTGGGCCGAGCGCCTGGCCGCCCACGCCAGTAGCCCTGCCCTGCAAGCGCAGCAAGGCTACTGGCAGCAGGTGCTGGCCGGCGACCATGCCGAGCTGCCGCGTGACAACCCACAGGGCAGCCTGGACAACAGCCATGCCCGCACCGCCGCCACGCGGCTGGATGCCGAACGCACCGCCAAATTGCTGAAGCAGGCACCGGCCGCCTACCGTACACAGATCAACGACCTGCTGCTGACTGCGCTGGCACGCACCCTGTGCCAGTGGAGCGCACAGGACAACGTACTGGTGCAACTGGAAGGCCATGGCCGTGAAGACCTGTTCGACGACCTCGACCTCAGCCGCACCGTGGGCTGGTTCACCAGCCTGTTCCCGGTGCGCCTCACCCCAGGTCACGATCTGGGCCAGTCGATCAAGGCGGTTAAGGAGCAGTTGCGCGGGGTGCCGGACAAAGGCATCGGCTACGGCCTGTTGCGTTACCTCGGTACAGCCGAAGCGCGTCAGCAACTGGCGGGCGCCGGCCAGGCCCGCGTCACCTTCAACTACCTCGGCCAGTTCGACGCAAGCTTCGGTGGCGAGGCCAGCGCACTGTTCGTGCCAAGTGGTGAAGCGGCAGGTCGCACCCAATGTGCCGGTGCGCAGTTGGGGAACTGGCTGAGCATCACCGGCCAGGTGTACGGCGGTGAACTGTTCCTGGAGTGGACCTTCAGCGCCGACGTTCACCACCCGGCCACCATCGAACACCTGGCCCGCGCCTACGAGCAGGCCCTGACGGAGCTGGTAGAGCACTGCTGCGACGCTCGGCACCAGGGTGTGACGCCGTCGGACTTCCCGCTGGCCGCACTGACCCAGCCACAACTGGACAGCCTGCCGCTAAACGCCGGGCAGATCGCCGATGTGTACCCGCTGTCGCCCATGCAGCAGGGCATGCTGTTCCACACCCTGTACGACCAGCAGGCCGGCAACTACATCAACCAGCTGCGCGTGGATGTGCACGGGCTGGATGTGCTGCGCTTCAAGAACGCCTGGCAGGCTACGCTCGATGCTCATGACATCCTGCGTACCGGCTTCCTCATGCAGGGCGAGCTGGATCAGGCCGTGCAAGTGGTGCGCAAGGCTGTCGAGTTGCCGTTCATCGAGCACGACTGGCGCGGCCAGCCGGCGCTGGAGCAGGCCTTGCAGGCCTTGGCCGAGGGCGAGCGCCAACGCGGCTTCGACCTGGCCGCTGCACCGCTGCTGCGCCTGGTGCTGGTGCGTACGGCTGACGACAGCCACCAGTTGATCTACACCAACCACCATATCCTCATGGACGGCTGGAGCACCTCGCGCCTGCTGGGTGAAGTGCTGCAACGCTATGCCGGTGTGGCGCCTCAGGCGCAGGCCACGCATTACCGTGACTACATCGGCTGGCTGCAAGGCCAGGACGCGGCGGTGGCCGAAGCCTTCTGGAAGGCTCAGCTCGCCACCCTGGACGAGCCGACCCGGCTGGCCCAGGCCATTGCCGGCAGCGCAGGCATCGCCGGCACGGGCTACGGTGACCATCGCCTGGCCTTCGACCGCGAGCAGACTGCGCGCATCGAAACCTTCGCCCGGGCCAACCGGGTCACGGTCAACACCTTGGTGCAATCGGCCTGGTTGCTGCTGTTGCAGCGTTGCACCGGCCAGGCCAGCGTGTGCTTCGGCGCCACCGTCGCCGGCCGCCCGGCCGACCTGCCCGGTGTGGAAGAGCAGATCGGCCTGTTCATCAACACCCTGCCGGTAATCGGCGCACCGCGTGCCGAGCAGACCGTGGCCGAGTGGATCGGCCAGGTACAGGCCGGCAACCTGGCCGTGCGCGAGTTCGAGCACACGCCGCTGTACGACGTGCAGCGCTGGGCGGGGCAGGGCGGTGACGCGCTGTTCGACAGCATCCTGGTATTCGAGAACTACCCGGTGGCCGAGGCGCTGCAACAAGGCGCCCCCGGTGGCCTGCGCTTTGGCGAGGTGGCCGTACAGGAGCAGACCAACTACCCGCTGACCCTGGTGGTGGAACTGGGCACGACCCTGTCGATGCAATACAGCCATGACCGTGCGCTATGGAACGATGAAACCATCGGCCGCCTGGCGGGCTACTTTGCCAACCTGCTGCGGGCGCTGGTGGAAAGCGCCGATGCAGTGGTCGGTGATTTGCCGATGCTGGCCCAGCCTGAACAGCAGTTGATGGTCGAAGGCTGGAACCACACCCAGGCGGCATACCCGGACGTGCGCAGTATTCATCAGCTGATCGAAGCCCAGGTATTCGCCACCCCGGACGCCCCGGCGCTGGTGTTCGGTGAGCAGACCCTGAGCTACGCCGCGCTCAACCGCCGTGCCAACCAGCTGGCGCACAAGCTGCGCGAGCTGGGCGTTGGCCCGGATGCGCTGGTGGGCATCGCCATGGAGCGCAGCCTGGAAATGGTCATTGGCCTGCTGGGTATCGTCAAGGCCGGCAGCGCCTACGTGCCGCTGGACCCGGAATACCCGCAGGACCGCCTGGCCTACATGTTCGAAGACAGCGGCATCGCCTTGCTGCTGACCCAGTCGCACCTGCGCGACAGCCTGCCGATCCCGGCCGGCCTGCGCAGCCTGGACCTGGATGTCGAAGACCTTAGCGGTTTCAGCGACGCCAACCCGAACATCGACGTGGCACCGCTGAACCTGGCCTACGTGATCTACACCTCCGGCTCCACCGGCCGCCCGAAAGGCGCCGGCAACAGCCACCAGGCACTGGTCAACCGCCTGTGGTGGATGCAGAAGGCGTATGGCCTGGACGCCAGCGACAGCGTGTTGCAGAAAACCCCGTTCAGCTTCGACGTGTCGGTGTGGGAGTTCTTCTGGCCGCTGATGACCGGCGCGCGTTTGGTCGTGGCTCAGCCCGGCGCCCACCGCGACCCGCAGCTGCTGGTGGAAACCATCACCCAGCATGGCATCAGCACGCTGCACTTTGTGCCGTCGATGTTGCAGGCGTTCATGACCCATGAAGCGGTCGAGAGCTGCACAAGCCTCAAGCGCGTGGTGTGCAGCGGTGAGGCGCTGTCGGCCGAGCTGGCACGTCAGACCCTGCAACGCCTGCCGGCCGCGGGCCTGTACAACCTGTACGGCCCGACCGAGGCGGCCATCGACGTTACCCACTGGACCTGCCAGCCGGACGAAAGCATCAGCGTGCCGATTGGCCAGCCGATCGACAACCTGAAGACGCACATCCTGGAAGGCAGCCTGCAACCGGCCGTGCGCGGCAGTGCCGGCGAGCTGTACCTCGGTGGCGTCGGCCTGGCTCGCGGTTACCACCAGCGCCCAGCGCTGACTGCCGAACGCTTTGTACCGGACCCGTTCAGCGACAACGGTGGTCGCCTGTACCGCACCGGCGACCTGGCGCGCTACCGCGCCGACGGCGTGATCGATTACGCCGGGCGTATCGACCACCAGGTGAAGATCCGCGGCCTTCGCATCGAACTGGGCGAGATCGAAGCGCGCCTGCTGGAGCTGCCGAGCGTGCAGGAAGCGGTGGTGCTGGCGCAGGACGGGCCGAGCGGCAAGCAGTTGGTGGGCTACGTGGTGCCTGCCGACAGCACGCAGGATGAAGGCGCACTGCGCGACAGCCTGCGTGAGACGCTGAAGGCCGGCCTGCCGGACTACATGGTGCCTGCGCACCTGCTGGTGCTCGACAAGCTGCCGGTAACGCCAAACGGCAAGCTGGACCGCAAGGCCCTGCCGCAGCCGGATGCCAGCCAGTTGCAGGGCGAGTACATCGCCCCGCAAAGCGAGCTGGAGCAGCAGATCGCGGCGATCTGGGCGGATGTGCTGAAGCTGGAGAGGGTTGGCCTGAGCGACAACTTCTTCGCGCTGGGTGGGCATTCCTTGCTGGCCACGCAAGCGGTGGCGCGGTTGCAGCTGGACCTGGGCGCCGAGACGCCACTGGCCTTGTTGTTCCAGACCGACAACCTACGCGACTACGCCGCCGCCGTCAGCGCAACCCGCACTGACCGCTCGGCAGACCTGGACGAGTTCCACGACTTCATGAATGAGCTTGAGGCAGTTTGATATGAGCACCGATAACCGCAACACCGACCTGGTTCACCGCTTCATTCGACTGCCGCTGGAGCAGCGCAAGCTGTTCCTGGACAAGCTGGCGTCCAAGGGCAGCAGCCTGGCGCAGTTGCCGATTCCACAGACGCGCGGCGAGTTCGAACAGTTGCCCCTTTCATACGCCCAGCAACGCCAGTGGTTCCTGTGGAAGCTGGACCCGGACAGTGCGGTGTACAACATCTCTTCGGCCCTGCGCTTCAAGGGCGAGCTGGACCGACCGGCGCTTCAACGGGCCTTTGACACGTTGCTGGCCAGGCACGACGCGCTGCGTACCACCTTCAGCCAACAAGGTGAGCGGGTGGTGCAGGTGGTTCATGCAGCCCCGCCATTGGCCGTGGCCCATGAACGATTGAACGGTACGGGCGAACAGGCCTTGCGCCAGCAGGTGGAGCACGAGGCCAGTCTGGGCTTCGACCTTGAGGCTGGCCCGCTGCTGCGGGTCAAGCTGCTGGAGCTGGATGCACAAGAGCACGTTCTGGTGTTGGTGCTGCACCACATCATCGCCGACGGCTGGTCGATGCCGTTGATGGTGGAAGAACTGGTGCACCTGTACGCGGCTTACCGCGAAGGCGGCGATGCGCAGTTGCCAACGCTGCCCATCCAGTATGCCGACTATGCCATCTGGCAGCGCAGCTGGATGGAGGCCGGTGAACAGGCGCGGCAACTGGCGTACTGGCGCGCGCAACTGGGGGGCGAGGCCCCGGTGCTGGAGTTGCCGACCGACCGCCCGCGGCCAACAGTCAGCAGCCTCAAGGGCGAGCGCCTGGCCATCGACCTGGACCAGCAGCAGGCGCAAGCGCTCAAGCAGTTCGCCCAGCAACAGGGCGTGACCCCGTTCATGCTGCTGCTGGCCAGTTTCCAGATCCTGTTGCACCGTTATTCGGGGCAGTCTGATATTCGTGTCGGTGTGCCGGTGGCCAACCGGAATCGTGTGGAAACCGAGCGCCTGGTAGGGCTGTTTGTCAACACCCAGGTGCTGCGTGCCGAGTTTGACATACAGATGACCTTCAGCGACTTCCTTGGCCAGGTCAAGCAGCGGGTCGTCGAGGCCCAGGCCCACCAGGACCTGCCGTTCGAGCAACTGGTAGAGGCCCTGCAGCCAGAGCGCAGCCTGAACCACAGCCCGCTGTTCCAGGTGATGTACAACCACCAGACCCAGGCCCGGGGCGAGCAGCGCAGCTTGCCGGGCCTGCAGGTAGACGCCGTGGCCTGGGACAACCACACGGCCAAGTTCGACCTGACCCTGGAAACGTTCGAGCACGAGGCGGGTATCGGCGCGGCGCTGATATACGCCACCGATCTTTTCGATAGCGCTACAGTAAAGACCCTGGTCCGGCACTGGCAGAATTTGCTGAGCGCCATCATCCGCCAGCCTGACCAGCGTATTGCCGACCTTGCCTTGCTGGATGCGGCCGAGCAGCAGCAGATCGTCAGTGGCTGGAACGCGACCCAGGCCAGCTTCCCGGATGAACACAGCGTTCATCAGTTGTTCGAGGCGCAGGTGAAGAAGACCCCTGAAGCCCCGGCGCTGATCGTTGGCGAGCAGGCGCTGAGCTATGGCGAGCTCAACCGCCGCGCCAACCGGTTGGCCCACAAACTGCGCGAGCAGGGTGTCGGCCCGGATGTGCTGGTGGGCATTGCAATGCAGCGCAGCCAGGAACTGGTGGTCGGCCTGTTGGCCATTCTCAAGGCCGGCGGTGCCTACGTGCCGCTGGACCCGGAATACCCGCAGGACCGCCTGGAGTACATGCTCGAAGACAGCCAGGCGATCCTGCTGTTGTCGGAAACCAGCCTTGTCTCACGCATGCCCGGGCAGTTCCAGTCGCGCACGTTGTTGATCGACCAGTTGGCGCTGGAAGGCTACCCGGACACCGACCTGGCTTGCGTGACCAGCGCCCGCAACCTCATCTATTGCATCTACACCTCTGGCTCCACGGGCAAACCCAAGGGCGTGCAGATCGAACATCGCAGCGTGGCGGCACTGATCGGCTGGTCGCTGTCGGTTTACAGCCAGGCAGACCTGTGCGGTGTGCTGTTCTCCACTTCTATCTGCTTCGACCTGTCGGTATGGGAGCTGTTTGTCACCTTGTCGGCCGGTGGTTATGCGGTGCTGGCTGCCAACGCCCTGGAGCTGCCGCTGCTGGCAGCCAGGGACCGGGTGCGGCTGATCAACACCGTGCCCTCGGCCATCAAGCAGCTGGGCGAAAGCGGCAGCATTCCGCCATCGGTGAAAACCATCAACCTGTGTGGCGAAGCGCTGAAACAGTCGATTGTCGACGACCTGTACCGCTTGGAGCACGTGAGCGATGTGTACGACCTGTATGGCCCGTCCGAAGACACCACCTATTCCACCTGCACGCTGAGGGCGGCCGGCGGCAAGGCCAATATCGGGCGGCCCTTGGACAACAGTGCGGCCTATGTACTGAGCGGCAGCCTGCAACCTGTTCCGGTGGGGGCGGTCGGCGAGTTGTATCTGGCAGGTGCCGGCCTGGCCCGCGGCTACCTGAAGCGCCCGGGGCTCAGCGCCGAACGCTTCATCCCGAACCCGTTCGATGAGCAGGGTGGGCGTATCTACCGGACCGGCGACCTGGCCCGCTATCGTCTTGACGGTGTGCTGGAGTATGTCGGCCGGGTGGACCATCAGGTGAAGGTGCGCGGTTTCCGCATCGAGCTGGGTGAGATCGAAGTGCGCCTGCAGCAAGAAGCCGTGCGGGAAGCGGTGGTCGTCGCCGTTGACGGGGCCGGTGGCCAGTATCTGGTGGCCTATGTCGTACCGGCCGATGCCGGTGTCATGGGAGACACCGCTGCGCAGTCGGCCCTGCAGGAGCACTTGCGGGCGGCCCTGCGCAAGAACCTGCCCGAATACATGGTGCCATCTTCGCTGGTACTGCTCGACAGGTTTCCGCTCACGCCCAACGGCAAGCTGGACCGCAAAGCGCTGCCGCGTCCAGACCAGGCTCCGCTGGAAGCAAGTCATGTCGCGCCGACTACGCCATTGCAACAGCAGGTGGCAGAAATCTGGGCCGATGTGCTGAAAATCGATCGGGTTGGCCTGAACGACAACTTCTTCTTCCTCGGCGGCCACTCGTTGATCGCCACCCAGGTAACCAGCCGCATCCAGGAGCAGGTGGGGCTGGCGGTGAGCCTGAAAGCGTTGTTCGAAAACCCCGTGCTGGGCGATTACTGCGCGCAGCTGGAGCAGCTCTCGCCACAGGCAGACCCGCTGCAGAGCGAACTGGCTAAATCCCTGGAGGCCTTGAAACGTCTATCTACGGAGGAAATTGAAAAGCTGGTTTCTTAGGAGATTTTTACTGTGCAAGAGCTGCTTGAGTCTGTAAAGCTACTATCCACCAAAGAGCGCCAGGCCTTGGCCGCCTTGCTCAAGCAGCAGGGGGTGAACCTTTATGGAGTCACCCCGATCTTCAAGCGAGAGCCTGGAGGTGCAGTACCGCTTTCCTATGCCCAGCAGCGGCAGTGGTTTCTCTGGCAACTGGACCCCGCCGCGCCTACCTACAACATTCCAGCCGCCTTGCGCCTGCAAGGCTGTCTGGATGTCGAAGCATTGCAGCGCAGTTTCGATGCGCTGATCGCCCGCCACGAAACCCTGCGCACCACCTTCAGTGAGCAAGGGCAGGACACCGTCCAGGTCATCCACCCCAAATACCCGTTGATGCTGCAAGCCCAGGCATTGCAAGGCGCTGATGAGCACGCCGTACTGGAGCAGGTGGAGGCCGAGGCACGGCGGCCGTTCGATCTGCAGCAGGGGCCGCTACTGCGGGTCAAACTGTTGCGCCTGGCACAGGACGAGCATGTGCTGGTGGTGACGATGCACCACATTGTGTCTGATGGCTGGTCGATGCCGTTGATGATCGACGAACTGATGCAGCTATATGCAGGTTACAGCCAAGGCGAAGACGTGCAGTTGCCGGCGCTGCCGGTACAGTATGCCGACTACGCGATCTGGCAGCGCCAGTGGATGGAAGCCGGTGAGCAGGAACGGCAACTGGCGTACTGGAAGGCGCAGCTAGGTGATGATCAACCGGTACTCGAGTTGCCAACCGACCGGCCACGCGCAGCCACCAATAGCCATCGAGGTGCAAGGCACGAGGTGCGGCTTCCGGAGGCGCTGGTGCATTCACTCAAGCAATTGGCCCAGCGCCAGGGCGCGACCCTGTTCATGCTGTTGCTGGCCAGTTTCCAGACCTTGCTGCATCGCTACTCCGGGCAGTCGGACATCCGTGTTGGGGTACCGGTAGCCAACCGTAACCGGGTGGAAACCGAGCGGCTGATCGGCTTTTTCGTCAATACCCAGGTACTGCGCGCCGAGTTCGACCTGCAGATGACCTTCAGCCAACTGCTGGAGCAGGTCAAGCAGCGTGTGCTGGGTGCGCAAAGCCACCAGGATCTGCCTTTCGAGCAACTGGTGGACGCCTTGCAGCCGGAGCGTAGCCTTAGCCATAGCCCGCTGTTCCAGGTGCTGTACAACCACCAGATGCAGGCCAAGGGCAAGCAGCGCAGCGTGCAAGGGCTGCAGGTGGCGGGGTTGAGCTGGGACCATGACACGGCCAAGTTCGACCTTACCCTCGACACCTTCGAATACGAGCACAGCCTTGGCGCCGCCTTGAGCTATGCCACTGACCTGTTTGATGCCGCGACCATCGAGCAAATGGCACAGCACTGGGTAAGCCTGCTTGAGGCCATTGTCCGCCAGCCAGGGCAGCGAGTCGCCGAGTTGCCGCTGATCGGCCAGCAGGTGCAGCAGCAGATCGTGCAGGCCTGGAACCCGGCGCTAACCCATTGCCCGGTAGAGCAGACGCTTCACCAATTGATCGAAGCCCAGGTGGAGGCCGCGCCGGACGCCGTGGCGCTGGTGTTCGGCGAGCAGACCCTGAGCTATGCCGAACTCAACTGCCGGGCCAACCCGTTGGCGCACAGGCTGATCGAACTGGGCGCCGGGCCGGATGTACTGGTCGGCCTGGCCGTGGAGCGCGGCCTGGAAATGGTCATTGGCCTGCTGGCCATTCTCAAGGCCGGTGCTGCCTATGTGCCGCTCGACCCTGAGTATCCGCAAGACCGCCTTGGCTACATGTTCGAGGACAGCGGCATTCGCCTGTTGCTGACCCAGCAGCACCTGCGTAACGGGCTGCCGGTGCCAGCGGGTGTACATACCCTTATGCTCGACGACGAAGCTGGATTGGCCGGCTACAGCGAGGCCAACCCCGCTTGCCAGGTGGGCCCGGATAACCTAGCGTATGTCATCTACACCTCGGGCTCTACTGGCAAGCCCAAGGGTACGCTGCTGCCGCACCGCAACGTGGTGCGCCTGTTTGCCGCCACCCGGCACTGGTTCCACTTCGATGCCAGTGATGTCTGGACCGTGTTCCACTCCTACGCTTTCGATTTCTCGGTGTGGGAGCTGTATGGCGCGTTGCTGTATGGCGGCAAGGCGGTCATCGTGCCCAAGGATGTGGCGCGCTCCAGTGAAGACTTCCATGCACTGCTGGTGCGCGAGCAGGTTACCGTGCTCAACCAGACGCCCTCCGCGTTCAAACCGCTGATCCCGGTTGCCTGCGAGGCAGCCGGGGCGGGTCGGCAACTGGCCCTGCGCTACGTGGTGTTTGGCGGTGAAGCCCTGGAGGTCAGCAGCCTCAAGCCTTGGTTCGAGGCGTTTGGCGACCGCCAGCCGCGCATGATCAACATGTACGGCATTACCGAAACCACCGTGCACGTTACCTACCGGCCTATCACCCTTGATGACCTGCGCAGCGGCGCCAGCAGCCCGATCGGCGAGGTGATTCCCGACCTGTCGTGGTACTTGCTCGACGCCGCCTTGAACCCGATCCTGCCGGGCTGCACGGGGGAAATGCTGATTGGCCAGGCAGGCCTGGCACGCGGCTACCATGGCCGCCCAGGGCTGACTGCCGAGCGCTTCGTTCCGAACCCGTTCGATGACAATGGCGGCCGCCTGTACCGCTCAGGCGACCTTGCGCGTTACCGCAGCGACGGCGTTATCGAGTACATCGGGCGCATCGACCACCAGGTGAAGATTCGCGGTTTCCGTATCGAACTGGGCGAGATCGAGGCGCGCCTGCTCGAACAGCCTGCTGTACGCCAGGTGGCGGTACTGGCGGTGGATGGTGACAGTGGCAAGCAGTTGGTGGGTTATGTGGTGCCTGCCGATACCGGTGTGCTGCAAGGCGCTGAACAGCAGGCACGACTGCGTGACAACCTGCGTGGCGAACTGAAGGCCAGCCTGCCTGAGCATATGGTGCCGGCGCACCTGCTGTTCCTTGAGCAACTGCCACTGACCGGTAACGGCAAGCTCGATCGCAAAGCCTTGCCGGCGCCGGACGCCAGCTTGCTGCAGGGTGAATATGTTGCCCCGCAAAGCGAACTGGAACAGCAGATCGCAGCCATCTGGGCTGACGTACTGAAACTGGAAAAGGTCGGCCTTGCCGATAACTTCTTCGAGCTGGGCGGCGACTCGATCATGTCGCTGCAGGTGGTCAGCCGCGCGCGTCAGCTGGATATTCAGTTCACGCCCAAGGAGCTGTTCCAGCACCAGACTGTGCAAGGCTTGGCGGCGGTTGCCCGGCGTGAGAGCGGTACCGCAATCGACCAGGGGCGGGTAGAGGGCAGCATGCCGCTGACGCCGATCCAGCAGTGGTTCTTCGAGTCAGATATCGTCGCGCGCCATCACTGGAACCAGTCGGTGCTGCTGAGCGGCAACGAGAGACTTGATGAAGGCCATTTGCGAGCGGCATTGCAGTGCGTAATCGAACATCATGATGCCCTGCGCCTGCGCTTCAACCAGGTGGAAGGCGCCTGGCAAGCCGTGTTCGTTGCTTCGCAACAAGAAGTACTGTGGCGCCATACGGTTGCCCATGTCGAGGCACTGGAGCAGGTGGCTGAGCAAGCCCAGCGCAGTTTGAACCTGGAGCATGGCCCTCTGCTACGGGCGGTTCTGGGCGACCTGGCTGATGGTACCCAGCGCTTGCAACTGGTCATTCATCACTTGGTGGTGGACGGTGTTTCGTGGCGTGTGCTGCTCGAGGATTTGCAGCAGGCATACCACGCACTGGCTGCTGGTCGAACGCCGCAGCTGCCGGCCAAGACCAGCGCATTCAAGGTCTGGGCAGAACAACTGCAAAACTATGCAACGGGGTCCGCGTTGCAACAAGAACTGGCGTACTGGCAGGCCCAGTTGGGGGGCGTTGACGATGCATTGCCGTGTGATAACCCGCAAGGTGCCAACCTGGAGCGCCATGCCACCTCTGTGGCAACTTGCCTGGATGAACAATGGACGCACAAGCTACTGCATGACGCCCCTGCAGCCTACCGCACCCAGATCAACGACCTGCTACTGACCGCGCTGGCGCGAGTGATCGGGCGCTGGACGGGTGAGGCGCAGGTACTCGTGCGCCTGGAAGGGCACGGTCGCGAGGACTTGTTCGATGGCATCGATCTGACCCGCACTGTAGGCTGGTTCACCAGCATGTTCCCTGTGAAGCTTAGCCCGCAGGCACAGTGGGCGGACTCGATCAAGACCATCAAGGAACAGCTGCGTGCTGTCCCCAACAAAGGGATTGGTTATGGCGTATTGCGTTACCTGGGAGACGAAGAGGCTCGCCAGGTACTTGCGCAGCTCCCTGCAGGCGAGGTTGTCTTCAACTATCTGGGCCAGTTCGACAGCAGTTTCGATACGGCAACAGGTTTGTTGGTTCCGGCGCAGGAAAGCACCGGCCAGGGCCATGATGACGCTACACCTTTGAGCACTCAGCTAGCCATCAATGGCCAGGTCTTTGCCGGCGAGTTGAAGCTCAACTGGAGCTTTAGTCGTGAACGTTACAAGCCATCTACCGTTCAGCGCCTGGCTGATGCCTTTGCACAAGAACTGAAGGCGTTGATTGAACACTGCTGTCAAGCGCAAAGTCACGGGGTCACCCCGTCGGACTTTCCACTGGCCGGGCTGACCCAGACCCAGTTGGACAACCTGCCTGTAGCCGCTGCACAGATTGCTGATGTCTATCCGCTTTCACCTATGCAACAAGGCATGCTGTTCCACAGCCTGTACGAGGAGGGGAGCGGCAACTACATCAACCAGATGCGGGTTGATGTCGACAACCTTGATACCCAGCGTTTCAAACAGGCATGGCTGGATGTGCTGGCTGCCCATGACATCATGCGGACCGGTTTTGTCTGGATAGATGAGCTGGAGCAGGCGGTGCAAGTGGTGCACAAAACGGTCGAGCCGGCATTCAGCGAGCATGACTGGAGCGCAGAACCGTTCGTGGACCAGTCATTGCAGGCACTGGCTGAGGCTGAGCGTCACCGCGGGTTTGAACTGGCTGATGCACCGTTGGTGCGCCTGGTACTTGTACGAAGCGGCGCAAACCGCCATCACCTGATCTACACCAACCACCATATCCTGATGGATGGCTGGAGCACTTCTCGATTGCTTGGCGAAGTGCTGCAGCGCTATGGCGGGCAGCAGATGGCATCGCAAGGGGCTCATTACCGGGATTACATTGCCTGGCTCAAACGCCAGGACAGCGCGGCTGCCGAAGTCTTCTGGAGGGGGCAACTGGCTGCACTGGAGGAGCCTACCCGTCTGGCCTCTTCCATTGCCCACCGTGGTAATGAGGGCGACAGCGTCTCCGGCCATGCTGAGCAGTATCAACTGTTTGACCTTGAGCAAACCCGGCGCATCGAGGCGTTCGCGCGTGCCAACCGGGTCACCGTGAATACGCTGGTGCAGTCAGCGTGGCTTTTGCTGCTTCAGCGTGTCACCGGCCAGGCAACTGTCTGTTTTGGTGCTACGGTGGCCGGGCGCCCTGCGGATTTACCAGGGGTCGAAGAGCAGATAGGCCTGTTCATCAATACCTTGCCGGTGGTGGGTGCGCCACGCAGTGAACAAAGTGTCGCTCAATGGCTTGAGCAAGTGCAGTCCTGCAATCTGGCGCTTCGCGAATTCGAGCATACGCCGCTGTTTGAGGTGCAACGCTGGGCTGGCCTTGGCGGTGAGGCACTGTTCGACAGCCTGTTGGTGTTTGAAAACTATCCGGTATCACAGGCACTCAAGCAAGCGGCTCCAGGCGGGTTGAACTTCGGCGAGGTGATCAATCGCGAACAGACCAATTACCCTCTGACACTGGCTGTGGTAATGGGCAACAAACTGTCGATCAAGTATGGCTACGACCTTGGATGTTGGTCTGATGAGCACGTGAACAGCATTGCCGGCTACCTCCAGAACCTGCTGCTTGCGATGATCCAGAATGCCGACTCGGCGGTGGGCGACCTGCAGTTGCTGGGTAGTTCCCAGATGCACGTGACGCTCAATGACTGGGGCAGGAGCGCTACCGATTACCCCGCCGGGCAGACTGTCATTCAACAGATTGAGGCCCAGGTTGCGCTTACACCACAAGCGACCGCCGTCATCTTCGCTGAACAGACACTGAGCTACGACGAACTGAATCAGCGCGCCAACCAGCTTGCCTTGCATTTGCGTGAGCGTGGCGTCGGGCCAGAGACTCTGGTTGGCATTGCAATGGAGCGAAGTGCCGAGCTGGTGATCGGCTTGCTGGCCATCTTGAAGGTTGGGGGGGCCTACGTGCCGCTGGACCCTGAGTACCCACAAGATCGCCTGGCGTACATGCTGGACGACAGTGGGGTGACCCTTCTGCTGGTCAATCATCAGATGGCGCACGGTTTCACTGTGCCTGACCACGTCCAATGCCTGCCGGTAGACCTTCTGGCCGCAGCACAGCAGGCTCCAGTGCCGAATCTGCCTTGCCAGGTCTCGCCGCAAAACCTGGCCTATGTGATGTATACCTCGGGGTCTACGGGCAAGCCAAAAGGTGCAGGTATTCATCACCAGGCTTTGTCTGGGCGTTTACGCTGGATGCAGGATACCTATGCGCTGGACCAGGACGATGTGATCTTGCAGAAGACCTCGTTCAGTTTCGATGTGTCTGTGTGGGAGCTGCTTTGGCCATTGACTTGTGGGGCCAAGGTGCTACTTGCGCGTCAAGGGGATCAACGCGACCCCTACCTGCTGATTGACCTGATACGCCAGCATGCCGTGACGACATTGCATTTCATTCCCTCGATGCTGCGAGGTTTCATCGAGGCCGAAGGTGTTGGCGAGTGTCAGTCCCTGAAGCGTTTGTTCAGTGGGGGAGAGGCATTGCCACCCGAGTTGCTGAACCAGGCGTTGCAGTGCTTGCCCCATGTTGCAATCCACAACCGCTATGGCCCAGTCGAGGCGACCATCAATGCCACCCATTCCGGGCGCCTGAGTCAGCGGCAAGGTGATGTGGAAATCGGTCGGGTGCTGCCAGACACTCGCATTCATATTCTCGACACGGGCTTGGGCCCGGTACCTCAAGGTGTTTGTGGTGAGCTGTACATCGGCGGGGCTGCTCTGGCACGTGGCTATTTCCGTAAAGCACAGCTCACTGCTGAACGCTTCATCCCGGACCCGTTCGATCCTGTTGGGGGGCAGCGCCTCTACCGCACCGGCGATCTGGCACGCTTCCGTCCAGATGGCGTGGTGGAGTATGCGGGCCGTATAGACCATCAAGTGAAGGTACGGGGTTTCCGGATTGAACTGGGTGAAATCGAGGCCGGTTTGCAGGCACAGGATGCTGTGCGTACGGCGTTGGTGATTACGCAGCCGGGTGTATCAGGTAATCAGCTGGTCGCGTATTTGATACCGGTCGAAGAGCAGGTGCTGGACAGTGCAGCCTCTCAGGCTGTGCTACGCGAGCAGATACGAAGTGACTTGAAGAATCAACTGCCGGATTACATGATCCCGGCACACATGCTATTCCTCGCTGGCTTCCCCTTGACGCCGAACGGCAAGCTGGATCGCAGGGCTCTTCCGCAGCCCGACGCGAATGTGCTGCAAGGCGAGTACATCGAGCCGAAAACTGAACTTGAACGACAGATAGCAGCGATCTGGGCCAGTGTACTGAAACTTGATCAAGTCGGCCTGCTGGACAACTTCTTCGAGTTGGGTGGTGACTCGATCATTTCCTTGCAAGTGGTAAGCCGAGCACGCCAGGCAGGCATTCACTTCAGCCCGAAAGCGCTATTCGAGCAGCAAACTGTTCAAGGTGTGGCAGCTGTCGCCGAAAGCAAACACCACAACGCTCAGGAGCAGGAGCCGCTAGCAGGCAGCCTGGTGTTGACACCCGCCCAGTGGGCGATTCTGGGCAGCGTTGCGCGGGCACCTGAGGCAGTTTCCCTGGCCAGGCTGGCACCGGCGCAAGCATTGGATACGGGCTATCTCAACGCTGCATTGCATGCGCTCCATGAACGCCATGATGTATTGAGACTGCGCTTTGAAGTCGTTGAGGGTGAGTGGCGAGCAGCATTTGGCGATGTGCCAACCGCTCTGCTCCATACGCGTGAAGTTACCGATAGCTCGGCACTGGAGCAGCTTGCCGAAGAGCTGAAGTGCGATATTGATCCAGCACGTGGCATCTTGATGCGTGCCGCCTTGGGCAGATTGCCAGACGGCAGTCAGCACCTGTTGATTGCCGGTCATCCAGTAGCGATCGATGACAACTCCTGGCACATACTGCTGCAAGACCTGCAGTCCCTTTACGATTGCCTGGCAAACGGGGCGCCTTTGCTGCAGCCTGGCCAGGGAGCATCGTTCAAGGCTTGGGCGCAGCACTTGCAAGCTGATGGCGCACGTGCGCAGGGGCATCGCGATGAATGGCAAGCGCAGTTGCCCGGGACCTGCAAGGTGCTACCTCGTAGGGCGATGGGGGATGCGCGAGCGAGCTTGTCGCAACGCATCCGCATGAAGCTGGATCGACATTGGACGGGCATGCTGCTGGACCAGGCCTTGGCCTCCAGCCATACCCGCATGAGTGAGGTGCTGCTGATTACCTTGGCACGGGTTATTGGCAGCCTCACAGACCAGGCTGACATCGTGTTGAGCCGGCAGGGCAGCCTTCGCGAAGGGGCTGTCTGCAATCTGGACGTGAGCCGTGCAGCAGGTTGTTTCAGCATTTTCCAACCCGTGAAAGTGAGCCCGCACGGCGAGCTGCAAAGTGCTTTCAAAGTCATCAAAGAGCAATTGCGGTCGGTACCCGATGACGCCGTGCTGCATGTGCACGAGGACGGGGAGTGTTCAACGGCATTGGAGCGCTTACTGCAAGGTAACGTGTTGTTTAACCACCGTGACTGGCCGAAGTCGTTCGATCAGGAGTATGGGGTATTTGGCAAGGTATCATTGAACTTTGCCAGGCCAACCCATGATCTGGTGGTGGACAGTGAGGTGGCCGATGGTCAGCTGTTGCTGAACTGGACATTCAACAGTTCGGCCTATGAGCCGTCGCTTGTCCAACAGTTGGCCGAGCAGTACGTCGATGTGTTGAAGGCAATTGTCAGCCACTGCTGTGATTCAGCGCACCTGGCCGTGGTGCCTTCGGACTTCCCTCTGGCCAAGCTGAGCCAGTCGCAATTGGACAGCCTGCCGGTTGACGTGGCGCAGGTCGCAGAAATCTACCCTTTGTCACCGATGCAGCAAGGCATGCTGTTCTACACCTTGCAGGGGGCAGAGGCTGGCTTGTACATCAACCAGACTGCCGTTTCGGTCGAAGGCCTGGATATCGAGCGTTTCGCTGAAGCATGGCGGCAAGTGATTGCACGCCACGACATCCTGCGCACCGGGTTCTGGTCTGCGGCCCAGTTGAAAGAGCCTTTGCAGGTCGTATCACGCCGGGCGACATTGCCTTTGCGAGTACTCGACTGGCGGGCACATGAGGTTAACCGGCAGGCGTTGAAGGCGTTGGCTGAAGAAGATGCGATGAAGGGTTTTGACCTGGGTTGCGCGCCTTTGATGCGAATGACATTGGTGCGTCTTGCCAATGGTCAACTGCACCTTATCTGGACGCGACACCATATTCTTATGGATGGCTGGAGCGATTCCCGGCTGCTGGGTGAAGTGTTGCAAACCTATCATGGGGACGCTGTCGACAGCCCTGTTGCACAGTTCGGCGGTTACATCCGTTGGCTGACCGAACAGCCTCAGGATACCTTGGAGCATTTCTGGAGCGCCAAGCTTCGCTCACTTGAAACCCCCACCTTGCTGGCAGATGCGATAACCCCGCGTCCTCAAGGTAACGAAGAAGGGCATGCTGCGTTGTACTTGCGCTGGGATAGCCAGCAAACCGGTAGATTGCGCGAGCAAGCCCAACGTATGCGGATCACGCCGAATACGTTGATCCAGGGGGCATGGTTGCTGCTGTTGCAGCGTTATACCGGGCAACC
The DNA here is from genome assembly GCF_042956345.1 of Pseudomonas sp. NPDC008258. Taxonomy (NCBI): domain Bacteria; kingdom Pseudomonadati; phylum Pseudomonadota; class Gammaproteobacteria; order Pseudomonadales; family Pseudomonadaceae; genus Pseudomonas; species Pseudomonas sp. NPDC008258. The sequence continues at coordinate 42,986 of NZ_JBIBGE010000005.1, read as the reverse complement.
CACCGTTTGCTTTGGCGCGACGGTGGCCGGGCGCCCAGCCGGCCTGCAGGGGGCAGACGAAATGCTGGGCTTGTTCATCAACACGTTACCGGTAGTACAAGCCCCAACCGCGACACAGCGGGTAAGTGAATGGTTGCATCAATTGCAGTCTTGCAACCTGGAGTTGCGTGATCATGAACACGCCGCGTTGGCCAATGTGCAGCGTTGGGCCGGGCGACCAGGGCAGCCGTTGTTCGATAGCATCGTGGTGTTCGAGAACTTCCCGGTCGATGAGCGCCTGCAGCAAGGCAACGATGCCACATTGCAGTTCGGCGACGTGAGTGCCCGTGGCGTCACCAACTATGCCATGGACTTGGCCGTGGAACTGGGCGCGACCCTGCAGGTTGAGTTCATGTATTTGCGCAGCCGATTTACCGAAACAGCCACTGAAACATTGCGCGGCAGTTTTGAAAGCCTGCTTGCTGCGATGCTGGAAAATCCTGATGCGATGCTTGGTAGCCTGAACATGCTGACGACGGCTGAGGCCGAGCATGTACGCTTACGCAATCGGCTTGAGGCATCCGCGATTTGCGAACCGCTGCTTTGCGAGCAGATCACCAGGCATGCTGTCGAGCGGCCGGATGCCATGGCTGTCATTTGTGGCGAGCGGCAGTTGACCTATGGCGTGTTGAACGAGCGTGCCAACCAATTGGCACATCACCTGATTTCCTCAGGGGTGCGCCCTGAGAGCTGTGTAGGCATTGCCCTGGAACGTTCGGTGGACGTCATTGTGGCGTTCCTGGCGGTGATGAAGACCGGCGCGGCCTATGTACCACTGGACGTCGATTACCCTCAGGAGCGGTTGCAATGGATTGTAGAAGACGCCGCCATGCACCTGCTGATCACCAGCAGTGGCCTTCGTCAGCGCTTTGCGCAGGTTGAGTGCTGTGTCGAGCTGGACAGGGCGTGTTTCGAGCATTTGCCTGCGGCCGCTCCCGCTGTGCAGATGAGCCGGGACAATCTGGCCTATCTGATCTACACGTCCGGCTCCACGGGTAAGCCCAAGGGGGTAGCGGTCAGTCATGAACAAATTCGCATGCATTGCCAGGCGATTGCCGGGCTGTATGAAATGGACCAGACAACCCGGGAACTCCTGTTCATGTCATTTGCCTTCGATGGGGCACAGGAACGCTGGCTGACCACGCTATCTGTTGGCGGTTGCCTGGTTGTGCGCGACAACCGATTGTGGACTGCGGAGGAAACCTGGCACACGCTGCATCGTCAACGCATCGATGTTGCCTGTTTCCCGCCTGCATACCTGCAGCAACTGGCCGAGTTTGCCGAGAGCCAGCAGCAACCCGCGCCGGCCGTGAGGGTGTATTGTTTTGGTGGGGATGCCGTACCGGATGCCCTGTTTGAGCAGGTCAAGCGCGTACTACGCCCGCAATGGCTCACCAACGGTTACGGCCCCACGGAGACAGTAGTGACTCCGCTATTGTGGAAGGTGCCTGGGCATGAGGCTTGCGAAGCTGTTTATGCGCCAATTGGCGATCGGGTCGGATCGCGTACCTTGCACGTGCTCGATCACGACCTCAACCCGCTCCCGGATGGGGTGGCGGGGGAGCTCTACATCGGTGGGCATGGCGTGGCACGGGGTTATCACCAGCGTGCGGCACTGACCGCCGAGCGTTTTGTTGCGGATCCATTCGGCCGGGGTGGGCGACTTTATCGAACAGGCGATCGGGTGCGACGCCGTGCCAATGGCATCATCGACTTTATAGGGCGCCTGGACAATCAGTTGAAAATCCGTGGTTTCCGTATCGAACCCGGTGAAATCGAAGCACGCTTGCGCAATTTGCCTGGCGTTCGTGACGCTGTCGTCGTGGCGCGTGAAGTGGCTACCGGTAAACAGTTGATTGGCTACGTGGTGACCGGGGGGGCTGATGCCAGCGCGCAGCAGTTGCGTGATGCACTGCGTGGGGACTTGCCGGACTATATGGTGCCCGCGCAACTTGTGCTGTTGCCGACATTACCACTTACACCCAATGGCAAGATCGACCGGCAGGCACTGCCTGCGCCCGAGTTTGTCGGGCAGCGCGAACATGTGGCTGCACGTAACGCGGTTGAACAGGCTTTGGTCGAGATCTGGCAGGAGGTACTTGAGGTGGAGCGTGTGAGCGTCGAAGACAACTTCTTCGAGCTGGGTGGCGACTCGTTGCGGGTACTGAAGATGTTGTCAAACGTACGCGCCCGGCAACTGCCTGTCGAGTTGAAACTACGTGATGTGATTACCCGCCCGACCATTGGCGAATTGTCCGGGTATGCCGCGAATGAGGCAAGCCTGGACCCGCTTCTGCTGCTCAACAGCAGGGTTGCCCATACAACACCGTTGTTTTGCCTGCACGCCGGTTTTGGCACGGTGTTCGATTATGAGCCGCTGGCTCGCCGCCTGGAGGGGCGTTGTACAGTCTATGGCTTGCAATGCCGTATGTTGCTCGATCAAAACTGGGTAGATGATTCGATACAGTCCATGGCTATTGATTACGCTCAATACATACGCCAGAAGCAGCCGTGCGGGCCCTACCACCTGGTCGGCTGGTCGCTGGGTGGCACTCTGGCGATCCTGGTGGCGAGAGAGTTGGAAAACCAGGGGCAACAGGTGGCGTTGTTGGGCTTGATCGACAGCTTCATACCGGTCGACGAGCCTGCTGTACCTGCGCCAGACTGGAGCGATGACCTGCACGCCTTCCTTGGTGTGATGCTGGGAACACCGGCGCAGCAGCATGCCTTGCCATCGGTTGCCGCCGATACCGACAGGGCAGCACTGGAAGTGCTGATCGACGATATGCGCCTGGCATACCCCTCTCAGTCGGTTTACTCCGGCATTAGTAGCGGGGAGTTGGCACAGACTTTCGTGGTGGCCATGAGGCTCAAGTTGCTGTCGCAACAGATGGTTTCGTTGCCTGACACGCGTGTTGCCGCATCGTGCTGGTGGGCGGGGGACCGAGGTGATCGGGTGCGGGTAGCTGGCAGCATGTTGCATGTTGCCGTCGATGCCGGGCACTTCGACATCCCAAAGCACGCCGATGTCCTTGACGGCGTTGTTGCGGGTGTGATGCTCAAAGACACCGTTAACGATTAAGGTTGTCACTCTGTAATGAAGCCCTGTGTTGCGCCCGAGCCGGATCGCATCACAGGGCTTTTTTACGGCTCCAGGTTTTCCCAATGAAGAAAGTCAGCACTGTGTTGGCGCAATGTGGATGACTGGGAGCGGGGTGAGTTGAGGGCGGGAGGGTCGAGCGAATGATTTTGGGCCTTGCAGTACTGCCCAGTGTGGACAGTACTGCAGTGCTGACAGGAGGGTCAGAAGATGGATTCAGCAGGCGTGCCGATCAGAAGTCATAGCGCAGGTTCAGCATGGTGTTGCGAGGCGCACCATAGTGGCCATAGCTACCGGCAAAACCTGCATAGTATTTTTCATCGAACAGGTTGTTGACGTTGACCGTGGCAGACAAGTGATCATCGATCTGGTAGCGCGCCATCAGGCTGGCCACAGCGTAATCGTCCTGGGTAACTTTACCGTTTAGCCGGGTGAAGGTAAGCGATGCATTCGAGTTCCAGTTGACCCCACCGCCAATTGTAAGCTTGCTCCATTCGTTAGGCAGGCGATAGGTGGTCCAGAACCGGAAGGTATCGATGGGCAGTTGAGTATTCATCCGGTTGCCGTCGGCATCTTCGGTTCGCGAATGGCTGTAGCCAGTTTGCACGTTCCAGCCAGGCGCCAGTTCACCAGAGAGCGCCAGGTCGATACCTTTGGTTTCAGCGCCGTCCACCGCTTTCGAGGCCGTGATATCTGGGTTGGTTATGACCGGTACACCGGGAAGTTCCTCTGCAACGTTATCCCGTTGGACCAGGAATACAGCAGCGCTGGTATTCAGCCGGCCATTGAAAAATTCCCCTTTCCAGCCCATCTCGTAGTTTTTGCCGACAACCGGATCCAGTGTCTTGCCACTTTCATCCTGGGCAGTCTGTGGTTTGAAAATGTCGGTATAGCTGACATACACGGATTGTTCCGGGGTCAAGTCATAAACCAGGCCCGCATAAGGTGTAACCACGCCGCGCTCGGTCATATCGTACCGAGTCGGGGCGTTGCCGTTGAGCGGTGTCAGGTTGTAGTGGTAGTTGTAGTTTGTTGCCCGTGCCCCGAGGATCAGATGCAGCTCATCGGTCAGATTAAGGCGAGTAGCCAGGAAATAACCAGTCTGTCGGGTAGAGATCCTGAAGTCCTGGAAGGGATTCAGTTCGTCATCGCCAGGCTTGGCCATCTCGTTGTTCCAGTTGTAGAAATCGATGGTCTTGGTGGACGTGTTGGCTTCATTGTGCTGGTTGAGGTAGTCCAGATAGTTGAAGCCGGTGATCAGTTCATGGGTCTGGCCGAAGAGTTCAAATGGCCCCTGGAGGGTAATGTCCATGCCCTTCTGATATTGTTCGGCAGATGCCTTGGTCGGAATGATCGTGGCAGCACCGGTTGCCTGGTTGATGTACGCCGCGCCGGTACTGGTGCGGTAACGGGCCGAGAAGGTATCGCGATCAACATCCATGTAGTTGGCGGCGACTTTCAATTGCCAGTCGTTGGCCAGTTGTTGTTCGAGGTTGATGGTGTAGTTGGTGGTTTCGATGTCTTCGTAACCCCAGCGCGCGCCAGAGCTGGTAGAGCGGGAAAAATGGGTAGGCTGGCCATTGGTAAACATCAGCGGTACACCCGGCGCGCCAGTGGACTTGTACTTCTGGTGGTCGATGCTGAAGCGTGCCAGGGTCGAGTCAGTCAAATCGGCTTCGATCACCCCATAAACCAGATTCCGTTCCTGGTTGTACCAGTCCATGAACGTATGGTTGTCCTGCCTGGCAGCGACGAAGCGGCCACGGACATTGCCGTTCTGGGTCAGCGGGCCGGAAATGTCTGCTTCAGCACGGTAGAAATCCCATGATCCTACGCCGCCTTGGATGTACGACTTGAACTCGCGTGTCGGGCGCTTGCGAATCAGATTGACCACGCCGCTGGGGTCGCCTGCGCCGGTCATGAGGCCCGTTGCACCCTGGATGATTTCCACTCGGTCGTACAGCGCCATGTCCAGCAAAGTGCTGGGCATGTTGCGCGTCTGGTTCTCTTGGGTGGTAGTCACGCCATCAATCTGATAAGTGTTGATTGCGCTACCGCGAGAATAGATGTTGAAGCGTTCACCGCCATCCTGAGACATGGTGATGCCCGGCGTCTGGTTCAGCACGTCGGTCATGCTCGCCAAGTGCTGGTCGTCCATACGTTGGCGTGTGATGACCGTGATGGTTTGCGGTGTTTCACGCATCGACAGATTCATCTTGGTCGCAGTGCTGGTGATTCCCGTGGTGTAGGAACCGGTGCCTTCGGTAGTGGCGCCAAGGCCAGTGCTATTGACGTTGGTCGCCGAAAGCTCGACCTGGCCATCCTTTGCAGCTGAGCCTCCCGTCACGGTCACGGTGTTTCCGTCGATCTGGTAACGCAGGCCACTGCCACCGAGCAGAATGCGAAGCGACGTGGCGAGGTCATGCCGCCCCTTGAGCGCAGAAGAACGCACCCCACTAATATCCTCGGGGCTATACAGCAACTGGGTATCCGTCTGCTTGGCCAGCGTCTGCAACGCCGAATTCATCGACTGCGCAGGAATATCCAGGGTCCACTCCTGCGCCTGCACCTGCGCCACCAGTGCACCGGACAGGGCCAGGCCCAAGCCAATGCGCGACAGTGCACGCTGGGGGCGAAGGGAGTGACGGATCAGTAACGCTTTGGCAAGCGGGTTGAGCGGGCCGGGCAAGGACTTGGACATCTATTGCGGTCTCGTTGGCAGATGGGTTTTTTTAATGTCAGCTATAGGACGCAGCACCCGTAAAAAACCGGAACGATTCTTATTGGCTGTTTTTTTCAGCGGTACTGCGCCAACCACGTCACAACTTCACAATTCGCGTGCTACGCGAAACCCGAGGAAGTCGCCGCGGGTGGTCTTGAGGCGGTCGTTGCGGTTGGCCGAGCGTGAGAAGATCGGCGGTTCGCCCCAGTCGTTGCCACGCATGTGCGCGCGGATGCATTTGGGGTCCTGGATCCAGGCGCTGCCGTCGCTGGGGGCGCCTTCGTAGCTTTCGTGGTAGCAGTCGGCAACCCATTCGTAGACGTTGCCGTGCATGTCGTACATGCCGAAGGCATTGGCCGGATAGCTGCCCACCGGGGCGGTGTAGGTGTAGCCATCGCGGGGGCCGTAGGTGTTGGCGTGCTTGCTGATTTCGTACTTGCCCGGCTCGTCGAAGGGGAAGGGGAACGGCCCGGTCGAACCGCCACGGGCGGCGTATTCGCGCTCGGCCTCGCTGACCATGCGGTAGGGCTTGCCGGTGGCCTTGGCTAGCCACTGGGTGTAGGCCTGCACTTCGTCGTAGTCCACGCATACCGCCGGTTGGCGGGGGCCTTGCTTGTAGCTGGGCTTGCTGGCCTCGCACCAGCGGCCGGGGCGGTCGTCACCGCTCTTGATGACGGTGCCGGTGGCCTTGATGTAGGCGTCCAGTTCGGCGGCGGTCACCTGGTAGCGGCTCATGGCGAAGGGCTTGGCGAAGGTCACGGTGTGCAGCGGGCCCTCGTCGGGCTGGCGGCCGACTTCGTCGTCGGGGGCGCCCATCACATAGTTGCCGGCCGGCAGCACGACCATTTCCGGGCAGTCCTTGCAGTCCTTGAATACATCACCGGGCTTGGCGGCGTGGGCATAGGCGCTGACCAGCAGCAGGCAAGTGATCTGGGCTGGCCGATGGAGCCAGGTGGATACGTTCATCGATGGTCCTCGAAACGGGAGAATGCGTGCAGCGTTTCGCATTCAGACGAGTCGGGGTGGTGGAAAATTAACCAATGGCAGTGTGGGCGCAATTCTTGCGGCCGGCGCGATCACTGTGGGAGCGGGCAAGCCCGCGAAGCAGGCGACGCGGTTTATGGCACCGGCTGCGCCGGTGTTCGCGGGCTTGCCCGCTCCCACAGGTTCCGCGTTTCTAGAATGACTTAGGCAGTGGTTGCCAGCCATGTGGCACCGGGCTATAGTCCAACCCACTGTTCTCTTCCCGAAGACCTGCTCATGCCAGCCAGCCCTTCCACCACAAGCTTTGCCAGCGCGCCAGTCGCGGGCATGGTCGTGCGTGGCAGCCAGCAGCCGGCCATGATCAGTCACTACCCACCACCTGTCAGTGGCGTTGTAGGCGGCGTAGCTCCGCCTCCTTGCGTGGTCGTGCTGGGCTGATCGGCTTCAGGCCGCATCCCCTCGCACACGCAACCTACTGAACACGGTCGGCTACTTCCCTCGCTGAAGCGCACGCCGTCCGTTTGGCTTATCTGCCTATTATCAGGTGGCAATACATGTCTGTTTTCAACAAAGCATCCGTGGCCTCGGCGGCCACTACCAGCCTGTTCGTCCTGCTGTGGAGCAGCGGGGCGATTGTCTCCAAGCTGGGCCTGGCGCATGCCAGCCCGTTCGCCTTCCTGCTGTTGCGCTCGGCGTTGGCCCTGACCGGCCTGCTGCTGATCGGCCCGTTGCTGGGGCTGCGCTGGCCGCGCAGCCGTGGGGCCATCCTGCGTGCCCTGGGCACCGGGTGTGTGCTGCTGGGCGCCTACCAGATCTTCTACTTGCTGGCGCTCAACACCCATGTCACCCCTGGCGTCATGGCCACGGTGATGGGGGTTCAACCCATCCTGACCGTGGTGCTGATGGAGCGGCAGCGCTCCTGGAGCCGTCTGTTCGGCCTGGGGCTGGGGTTGGGTGGGTTGATCATGGTGGTGTATCAGGGCATCAACCTGGGCGGGGTCTCGTTGGCGGGGATGCTGTTTGCCTTGCTGGCGCTGGCCAGCATGACGTTGGGTTCGATCCTGCAGAAGCGCATCACCGACAACCCCATGGGCACGCTGCCGCTCCAGTACCTGGCAGGCTTTGCAATGTGCGCGCTGTTCGCGCCTTTGCAACCGCTGCAGGTCGAGTGGACGGGCGGCTTCGTCGGGGCGCTGCTGTGGATGGGCCTGGTGGTCTCGCTGCTGGCAACGCTGCTGCTGTATCGGCTGATCGCCAAGGGCAATCTGGTCAATGTCACCAGCCTGTTCTACCTGGTGCCGGCAGTGACCGCAGTGATGGACTTGCTGATCTTCGGTAACCGCCTGGCACCGCTCAGCCTGCTGGGCATGGGGCTGATCGTGGTGGGCTTGTTGTTCGTGTTCCGCAAGCCTGCTGCGCGCCTGGCCGAGGCGTAGGCCCTAGCGGAACTCTTCGGGGATGGTGTGGCGCAGTACGCCTTCCTCGAAGTCCAGCAGGCCGGCCTCGCGCTGGGTGAGCAGGTAGTAGAGCAGGGTATCGAGCGAGCGCTGCGACGTTACTTCGACTGCCAGCATCTTCACCGCCTGCTCGGTTTCGCAGTTACAGCCGAAGTCCTGCAAGGCTGCGCGTACCTGGTCCAGGGTTTCCGGTGGTTTGACCACCACCCGGAACACCGAGCTGGCGCTGCTGTGGCGCAGTTCGGCGAACCAGGTCTCGCCGGCTTCTTCACGGGTGCCGATCACGTCGCCCGGCGCGATGCCGTAGACGTGGAAGGGAATGTTGTCGACGGCATAGCCGCCTTCCACAGCCTTGGCCCACAGGCCCTCGACCGAGGCCGGTGGGTAGCCGGTCTCGTCCTGTTCCAGGCGGAACAGGACTTTCTTGTACGCGTTGCTCATCGTGTACCCCGCTTCAGCTGCGCGCCGGGCGCAGCACCAGCCACAGTGCCACGCCAATCAGCAAGCCGCCGTACAGGTGTGCCATCGACAGCGGCTCGTCCAGCAACCACGCCCCCCACAATACGCCGAATACCGGGATCAGGAAGGTTACGGTGCTGGCCTTGACCGGGCCGATTTCTTCCAGCAGGCGGAAGTACAGGATGTAGGCGAACGCCGTGCACAGCAGGCCCAGGCCCAGCAAAGACAACCACACCTGCCAGCCACCCCAGCTGGCGGGCGGCTGGCTGATTGCGCTCCAGGCGAACAGCGGGCTCAGCAACAGCGTGGCACCAAGCATGCTGCCCAGCGCCGACAGGCGGCTGTCCAGGCCACTGATCCAGCGACGGGCAAGAAAGCCCGCAAAGCCGTAACAGGTGGTGGCCGCCAGGCAGGCGAGGGCGCCTTGCAGCAAGGCCATGTCCAGCGCTACCGGGCCAGCGCCGCTGAGGATGCCGACGCCAAACAGGCCCAGGAAGATGCCGCACAGCTTGGGCAGGGTCATGGGCTCACGGAAGAACAGCATGCCGATCAGCACGCCCATCAATGGCGTGGTGGCGTTGAAGATGGCCGAGTAGCCGGCAGGTAATACCTGGGCGGCGACGGAATAGAAGGTGGCGGGGATACCGGAGTTGATCATGCCCAGTATCAGGCAGGCGCCGAGCTTGCCCTGGAAATCCCAGCGCACGCGGGCGGCGGCGAGGATGGCGACCAGGCCCAGGCAGGCGATGGAGACGCGGAAAAAGGCGGTCGGTACCGTGCCCAGCTCGGGGGCGATGATGCGCATGAACAGGAAGCTCGCCCCCCAGACGGCGGCGAGGGTCAGCAGGCGGGCTAGGGCGATGGGGCTCACAACGGTCTCCGGATACAGGGCAGGGCGCGAGTGTACGTTACTGGGGCGGGGTGGTTCTTGTGCTTTCTTGCGGTGTAATCCTGCACTGGCCTCTTCGCGGGCGCGCCCGCTCCCACAGGTTTTCTGCAATGCTTGGCCCTGCAGTACTCCTGTGGGAGCGGGCGTGCCCGCGAAGAGGCCGGTACAGGCACCGTAGTTCGAACAAGCCGACTAAGCTCTGTATCTCAACCCTGCACCGAGGCGCCCCGCATGACCCAGCACTGGCCTGCCGGCGAGATCGCCCGGATGATCCTCGATGGCTTCGACGACTACCGCGAGCATTTTCGCCGCATCACCCTCGGCGCCCGCGAACGCTTCGAACAGGCGCGTTGGCAGGATTGCCAGCGCGCAGCCGCCGCGCGCATAAACCTCTACGAAAAGAAGGTAGGCGAGGTGAACGGCTGGTTGCGTGATGCGTTCGATGACGAGGTGCTGCTGGAGGTCGGCCAGTGGCCTCTGGTGAAAAGTGCCTACATAGGCCTGATCGACCCACGGCTGGACGATGAACTGTCGGAAACCTGGTACAACTCGTTGTTCTGCAGCCTGTTCAGCCATGACCAGATCAGCGACGGCTGCATGTTCATCCACACCACCCGGCCATCGATTCGCAGCCACCAGCGCGCTGCGCAAACCAGCACCTATCGCCCCGATGGCAACCTCAAGGGCCTGCTACGGGCGATCTTCGCAGACTACGCGTTCGCCTATGGCGACCTTGAAAGTGATGTGTCACGGCTTGAGGAACAACTGCGTGACAGCCTGCCGGACTGGGTGTGCAAGGACCCGACGCTGGCGGTGGAGCTGTTTTCGCCGGTGCTGTACCGCAACAAGGGCGCCTACCTGGTCGGCCGGCTGTACAACAGCGATGAGCAGTGGCCGCTGGTGATCCCGCTGCTGCACCGTGAAGGGCATGGCATAGAGGCCGATGCGCTGATTACCGACGAGGCCGAGGTATCGATCATCTTCTCCTTCACCCGCTCGTACTTCATGGTCGATGTGCCGGTGCCGGCGGAGTTCGTCAACTTCCTCAAGCGTATCTTGCCGGGCAAGCACATTGCCGAGTTGTATACCTCCATTGGCTTCTACAAGCATGGCAAATCGGAGTTTTACCGGGCGTTGATCAACCACCTGGCGGGCAGCGACGACCGCTTTGTCATGGCGCCGGGTGTGCGTGGCATGGTCATGAGCGTGTTCACCCTGCCGGGCTTCAACACGGTATTCAAAATCATCAAGGACCGGTTCTCGCCCTCGAAAACCGTCGACCGCGCCACGGTGATCGACAAGTATCGGCTGGTGAAAAGCGTCGACCGGGTGGGGCGCCTGGCCGATACCCAGGAGTTTGCCGATTTTCGCTTCCCGCGGGACAAGTTCGAGCCGGAGTGCCTGGCCGAGCTGCTGGAGGTGGCGCCGTCGACCGTGGCGCTGGAGGGGGACACGGTGCTCATCCGCCACTGCTGGACCGAGCGGCGCATGACGCCGCTGAACCTTTACCTGGAGCACGCCAGCGAAGGCCAGGTGCAAGAGGCGCTGGAAGACTATGGCCTGGCCATCAAGCAGTTGGCTGCGGCGAACATTTTCCCGGGTGACATGCTGCTGAAAAACTTTGGCGTCACCCGCCATGGCCGGGTGGTGTTCTATGACTATGACGAAATCAGCTTCCTGACCGAGGTGAACTTCCGCCATATCCCGCCGCCGCGTTACCCGGAAGACGAGATGTCGGGTGAGCCGTGGTACTCGATCGGCCCGCATGACGTGTTCCCCGAAGAGTTTCCACCGTTTCTGTTTGCCGATATCGGCCAGCGGCGGTTGTTCAGCCGCTTGCATGGGGAGTTGTATGACGCGGATTACTGGAAGGGGCTGCAGGCGGCTATTCGGGAGGGGAAGGTGATTGATGTGTTTCCGTATCGGCGCAAGGCCCGGTGAATGTTTGGCCTGTCCGGGCCCTATCGCCGGCAAGCCAGCTCCCACAGGATCACCACAGGCTCAGGCATTGTGGGTTACCTGTGGGAGCTGGCTTGCCGGCGATAGGGCCCGGACAGGCAACCAGAGACTTCAGCCTTTTAGGCATTTCAATTCACTGAAGTCGGTGCGTACCTTACTCAACTTGTCTTGTAAAAACCGCCGCTGCTGCGGCGTACTCTGCTGCACCAGATCCACCAGTAAACTCCGCGCCTGCCGCTCGGTATTCTGAAACGCTGAGCGGTACTCAGGCGTCCACAAGCTCTCCTTGCGCTGTAACAGCGTGGCCAGGCGCGGCTCGAAGCTGGCATCGTTGCGCTGGTTCATCGCCAGTAACAATTGCTGCTGCCAGTGGGCACGGTTGGCAATCCATTCGCGGTTCTGGTCGCCCAGCGCCTGCGACCAGGCTTGTACCCGCTGTTTCTGCACGGGCGTAAGCTCGCCCAGCCAAGGCGTCAGGCGTTTCTCCATGCGCTCGGTTCGGCGGGCGATCTGTTTGGCCAGCGGCGTATCCACATACTTCTTCTGCCGTTCGCTGATGTCGTCGCGGAAGGCAGCGCGCATCTCCGCTACCTGGGTGTCGCTCATGCCGCGCAACAGCTCGGTGGCCGATGGGGTAATTTCCTCGGCTACCCGGCCAATCGCCTCGCGGGCTTCACGGGTACGTTGCTGCAAGGCCTGGTCGGTCACCTGGTCGTCGGCGACCATGCCGCGTACCCGGTCCAGCCAGTCGAGGTAGCCGGGCAGCTGGGTCTTGCAGTGCCAGGCCAGGTGCTCGCGCAGGCGGTCGTCGAGCAGGGTTTTCTGCTCGCGGTTCATGTCCAGGTAGTCGCCGAGCGACCACGGCACCAGGCGGTCGAGGTTGCGGTAGGCCAGGTCGATGCGGCTGCAAGCGGCCAGTGCCACAGCGAAGCCGATGGCGATAAGCAGGGCTTTGGGCAGGCGTACAGGCATGTGCTGTTCCTTGCAACGGTGGCCAATCGGTAGAGGTAAGGGTAGCCGCAGGGTTCCATCGCATCGCTGCAATCGCGGTTTCCTTCCATCGGCAATATCACTATTATTGCGACTAATTCTTATCCGCATCGTTACAAGGATGGTTGCGTGTACAAGGTCCCGCCTGCGCCGCACGATGACATGCACTGCCTGTACCGCGACCACAGCGGCTGGCTGCAAGGCTGGCTGCGCCGGCGCCTGGGTGACCGGGAGCGGGCGGCGGACCTGACCCAGGACACCTTTGTGCGCCTGATCGCCAGCACGGTGGCCCACCCGTTGCGCGAGCCGCGCAATTTTCTGGCGACGGTGGCCAAGCGGGTAATGGTTGATCACCTGCGTCGACGGTCGCTGGAGCAGGCTTATCTGGAAGCGATGGCCCTGGAGCCGGAACTGGTGGAGGCGTCCCCGGAGCACCGGGTAGTGCTGCTGGAAACACTGTTGCAGCTTGATGCCATGCTCGACGGCCTGAACCACAAGGTGCGCCAGGCGCTGTTTCTTTCCCACCTCGAGGGCTTGAGCTACGCCGAAATCGGCGAGCGCCTGGGCGTGTCTGTCAGTTCGGTGACCAAATACATCGCCAAGGCCACCGAGCAATGCCTGCTGTTCGCACTGGATGCCGAGCTGTGAGCCCGGCGCAGCAACGCCAGGCACTGCGTGATGCGGCGCAGTGGCATGCCCGCTTGAATGCGGGAGCGGACTACCCGGCGCTGTATCAGCGCTGGCAGGCCTGGCATCAAGGCGACCCGGTGCACCAGTGGGCCTGGCAGCGACTGGAGGCGTTTCACGCCGAGCTGCGCAGCGTACCGGCGACCGTGGCAAAGCGGACGTTGGCGGTGGAGCCGCCGCTGGCGGGCAGGCGCACTGTGCTCAAGGGGCTGGTGCTGGGCCTTGGTGTATCCGGCCTGGCGTGGACTGGCTACCGGCAGACGCCGCTTTGGCTGGCCGATGTGCGTACTGCTACGGGTGAGCGGCGCCAGCTGCGGTTGGAGGATGGCACCCAGCTCACGCTGAACACGGCCAGTGCCGTGGACATTCGCTATGACCACCAGCAGCGCCTGATCATCCTGCGTGCGGGCGAGATCATGGTGACCACGGCCAAGGATGCACGGCCACTGAGTGTGCGCAGCCAGCAGGGCGAGATGCGAGCGTTGGGCACGCGCTTTGTTGTTCGCCAACTGGACGGGCAGACCGAACTCGACGTACTTGAACACGCCGTTGCTGTGCGCAACCGGCCAGAGGCCGAGCCGTTGCGGGTGGAGGCGGGTATGAGCCTGCGCTTTGGTTCAGGGCCGCTGCCCGCGCCACAGGTGCTCGACCCCAACCGCGCCGAATGGGTCAATGGCCGGCTGGTGATCGATAACTGGCCGCTGAGCCGGGTGCTGGATGAGTTGCAGCGCTATCGCCCAGGCTTTATCGAGTGTTCGAAGGAGGTTGCGCACTTGCGCATTTCTGGGGCCTTCCCGCTGGACGATACGGGGCGTGCGCTGGAGGCGATTGCCCAGGCGCTGCCGGTGCGCATCGAGACCCGTACGCGGTTTTGGGTAAGGGTGCGGCCTTTGGCCTGAAATTGGGGCTGCGTCGCAGCCCTTCGCGGGCTTGCCCGCTCCCACAGGGGTTGTGCTTGCCCCGGGACTGGCGCAGGACCTGTGGGAGCGGGCAAGCCCGCGAAGGGGCGCAAAGCGCCCCAAATGGCGGCAGATGATTTTTTAAAAATATTTCTCGTTTGCATTGTCGGTTTTCCAGTTTCACACGACCCCTCCTGCAAACCGCCAACACAGGCCTTTGAAGGAGCCCACCATGCATCGCCGCGTTACCCCCCACAGCTACCCCATAAAACCCCTCGTTGTTGCCATGTTCAGTGCTGCCTTGCTGGTGCAAGCCGGTGTGATTGTCCCCCTGAGTACTGTCGGGCAGGCCAGCGCAGCAGAGGCCACACGCAGCTACACCATCGCCGCAGGGCCACTGGGTGCAGTGCTCAGCCGCTTTGCCAGCGATGCCGGGGTGGTGTTGTCGTTCGAGGCCGAATTGACCCAAGGCAAGCAAAGCCAGGGGTTGCAGGGGACGTACAGTGTCGAGCAAGGTTTCGCACGGTTGCTGGCGGGGAGTGAGTTGCAGGTGATGGCTGCGAGCAATGGCAACTACGTGCTGCTGCCTCGCTCGAAGGATGGCGCGCTTGAACTGGGTGCTACCAGCATCAATGCATCGGGTTTGGGGGCTACCACGGAAGGCACTGGGTCTTATACGACCGGGTCGACCAGTACGGCGACGAAGATGAATTTGTCGATTCGTGAGACGCCGCAGACGATCACCGTGATCACGCGACAGCGCATGGATGACCAGCACCTGGCAAGCATGACTGATGTGCTCAACCAGACGCCGGGTATCACCATGTCCCAGGACGGCGGCGAGCGTTTCAACATCTACTCCCGTGGCAGTGCGATCAACACCTATCAGATTGATGGCGTAACCACCACGCAGGAGAACCAGACGCGCAATATGCCCAGCACCTTGTTGGACATGGCCCTTTATGATCGGGTCGAAATCATTCGCGGCGCTACCGGCCTGATGACCGGCGCTGGCGATCCGAGTGGTGTTGTCAACCTGATCCGCAAGCGACCGACCCGTGAGTTCAAGTCTCACATTCAGGCAGGTGTTGGCTCCTGGGATTACTACCGCGCCGAGGCGGATGTTTCAGGGCCGCTGACAGACAGCGGTAATGTGCGTGGCCGATTCGTTGCGGTAAAACAGGACAACGATACGTTCATGGACTGGTACAGCCAAAAGCGTGATCTGGTCTATGGCGTGGTTGAGGCAGACCTGAGCGACACCACCGTTGGACGCTTCAGCATTGACCGCCAGAAGTATAGGGCCGATGGGGGACCGGGCGTTCCCATGCTGTTCAGTAACGGCCAGCCTACTGATTTTTCTCGCTCAAAAAGCTCCGGCGCACGCTGGATGTACGATGAAATAGAGACCACCAATTATACCTTCGGTCTTGAGCAAGAACTGGCCAACGACTGGCAGTTCAAGATCGCTGGCAACTACATGGATGTGGATCGCGATACTGATTCCGCCTATTTGCGTACGACAACAAACGTTGCCTATATCAACCAGGCAACCGGTGCAGTACCGATCATCCCGGCCAGGGCCAAGGCCACTCAGACCCAGAAAGGTGTCGATGTCACGCTTCAAGGTCCATTTGAGCTGCTGGGGCAGCGCCATGAACTGATCATGGGTTACAACTTCCAGGATTACGAAAACCAGCACGACGAATCCGACGCGCCTTCTACGACGATTGACTATTACAACTGGAACAACCAGATGGCGAGGCCAGCTGACGACAGTTACGTGCCCTTTCTGGACTACAACGTTGCTACGCGTCAGAGCGGGTACTATCTGGCAGGCAGGTTCAACGTCACTGACGACTTGCACTTCATTCTTGGTGCCCGTGTTTCCAAGTACAACTACGATTATTCGCTGAATGTGCTGACCAGCACCACCCGGACCCTGCCAACCAAGATCCGCGAGAATGGCGTTGTTACCCCTTATGCCGGCATCGTCTACGACCTGACGGCTGAGCAGTCTGTCTATGCCAGTTATACCGACATCTTCAAGCCACAATCCTCGGAAGATGTTTCCGGGCAGACGCTCGAACCTGTAGTTGGCAAAAACTACGAACTGGGCTGGAAAGGAGAATTTTATGAGGGCCGCTTGAATGCCAATGCGGCCGTCTACTTCATCCAGCGTGATAACTTCGCAGTCGAAGATGGCACCAACGAGACACCCAAACATACCCAGGCCTACCGGGCCATTGATGGTGCAGAAACCAAGGGGATTGACCTTGAACTGTCTGGTGAGGTGCTGCCGGGTTGGAACATCCAGACAGGCTACAGCCATTCACGCACGGAAGATTCCGATGGCAACCGTCAGAATACTCAGCTTCCTATGGACACCTTCCGGCTGTGGACGACTTACCGCTTTCAGGGTGACTGGAACAAGCTGACCATTGGCGGTGGTGCAAACTGGAACTCGAGTTCGTCCCTGTCTTATGTACGCTTGAACACGCGCGTGACGCAAGACGACTACACCGTTGCCAGCCTGATGGCCCGCTATCAGATCAATGACAACTTGTCGGCTACGGTCAACGTGAACAACCTGTTTGATGAGAAGTACTACGCAGGTATGGCCGGTAGCTACGCCCACTACGGAGCCCCACGTAACACCATGCTTAACCTGCGCTACGATTTCTGATCCAGCGCCCCAGAGCGTCAAGCAAAGCGGGGCAACCGTCCGGAAGCTTTGACACCACCCCGTGTCTGTCTGGAAAATAGCCCCCTTGTCTTGAGGAACATCAGAAATGGCTCTGCTTGGGCGTTACAACAGTTTGCAAATCGTGAAGCACGTGGACTTCGGTCTGTACCTGGACGGCGGCGCCGATGGCGAGATCCTGCTGCCCGGGCGCTACATCCCGAAAAACGCCGAGACCGAGGTGGATGACTGGCTGAACGTGTTCATCTACCTGGACAGCGAAGACCAACTGATCGCCACCACCGAGAAGCCCAAGGTGCAGGTGGGCGAGTTTGCCAGCCTCAAGGTCAAGGACATCAACGGGGCGGGCATCTTCCTGGACTGGGGCCTGTCCAAGGACCTGATGATGCCGTACTCGGAAGAAGCGCGGCAGCTGAAGATCGGCGATTACTGCGTGGTGCACGTCTACCTCGACAAGCGCACCCGCCGCATCACCGCCACCTCACGCCTGGACCGCTACCTCGACGTTACCCCAGCCGACTACAAAGCCGGGCAACCGGTGGAGTTGCTGGTGGCCGGCGAAACGCCGATGGGCTTCAAGGCCATCATCAACAACCGCCACTGGGGCCTGATTCACAAGAACGAGGTGTTCAAGTTCCTGCGTTCGGGCATGCACGAAAAGGGCTTTATCAAGGAAGTGCGCCACGACGGCAAGATCGCCCTGAGCCTGCAACCGGTGGGGGCGGCCCTGGCCGACAGCCTGCAAGAGCAGATCATGGCGCGTCTGGAAGCTGAAGGTGGAGTGCTGGGCGTGTGCGACAAGAGCGACCCGGCGCTGATCAGCAAGCTGTTCAACGTCAGCAAGGGCAACTTCAAGAAGGCCATTGGCGGGTTGTTCAAGCAGGGCCTGATCGTCATCCATGACGACCGGATCGAAAAAGCCTGATCAGGCCTGCACGAAGTTGCGGAAGTCCAGCTGCTCGCCACCCGGACGGGTGTCGCGCAGCAGCGAGTCGCGGTCGGCACTGAGGGCCAGGCTGATGGTGGAACGGCGCTTGCCGGGCTTGCGCACTTCCATCTGCTCCAGGTGAGCCTTGAGGAAGTTGGTGGGCACCTTCAGGTGCTGCAACTCATCGCTCTCTGGCGTGTGCAGCAGCAGGTTGACCCAGTCGGCCTGGCCCTTGCCCAGCAGTGCCACAGGCACTTCGAACCACCACAGGTTGCGTTTGTTGTCCAGGATGGCGAACAGCGTGTTGCTGCTGGTGAGCACCGGGCGAGCCAGTGCTTCGTTGCGCCGGGCGATGGCGGCGGGTTTGTCGAGTTTCATGCAGGTTCCTGCGGGTTGAAGCCATGAAGGCCTGCATTGTGAGGGGTGGCACTGGGCGGGGCAAGGTTTGTGACTCGCAGGCCCCCACCGACTGAACATTCTCCCAACCCCAAGGTCAGTTATTCAGGCATCACCCAACTGGTGTTCTTGAATTGAGAGGGCTCGTTCAATGAAAGAGTGGGAAGTCATCTTTGCCGATCAGAAAGGCGAACCGTCCACCATGACGTTGCGGGCCGAGCACTGCCCCAGCGAAGAGGACGCCGCGCGGGCCATCCGTTCGCACCTGTTTCCGGTGATGGACGAGCTGGACCTCAACGACTTCCAGGACCGCACCATTTCCCCTACCGCCCGCTGGCTCAAGGAGCATAGCGGGGTGACCATCACCAGCATTCACGAAGCACACTGACCCACACGTTTGCGTGCTGCCTTTGCAGGCACTACGCTGGTGGAAGGTGCCTGCCTATTCTGCGGGTTGGCACCGTTTCAATTCGCGTCTTGCATCAGCTCGAACTGCCCGGCCAATGACTGCCGGCAGGTGCGTAGTGCACGGAAAGTCTATCCATTGCTTTATTCAGGAGGACGTTTCATGAGCAGCCAGAACGACGATATCAGCAGCAGCGTCCTGCGCCAGATGAAAGCAGGCGGTTTCGACTTCACCCAGATCCACCCCATCGAGTTCTATGCCGTATTCCCCGACGAAGCAGGGGCCCGCCGTGCGGCCGGGCAGTTTCGTGGTGAATCGCTCAATGCCCAGGTGACGGAGCTGGGCGACGGTGCCTGGCACCTGGAATTGAGCAAGGTCATGTATGCCACGTATGGGGGCATTGGCGACTTTGAAGATGCCTTCGAGCAACTGGTGACCCCTTATGGCGGGGAGGTAGAAGGGTGGGGGGTCAAGCACGAACGGCCAATAGCCTGAACGTCATGTGTTTTCTTCTTCGCGGGCTCGCCCGCTCCCACAGAGGACTGCACAGGCTTCAAAACCTGTGCAGTCCATAATGTGGGAGCGGGCGAGCCCGCGAAGAAGCACACACTGCTCTCAAGGCCTGCGCCCAGCCATATGCCCCAGATAGGCCAACACCGCATCCAGTTCTTGCTCACTCAACACACTCTCCGCAAACCCCGGCATTTTTGCCTGTGGCCACTGCCGCAGGCTCTGCGGGTCGCGAATCAGCTTGCGCAGAAACGCCGGCTGGAAGTATTCGGTCGGGTTATGCGGCACATTCAAGTCCGGCCCCACCTGCGCATCCCCCGCGCCGTTGAGCCGGTGGCACGCCAGGCAGTTTTGCTGGAACAAGGCAAAACCCTGCCTCACCGGGCTGTCGGCCGGCAACTTCGGGTCGGGTAGCAGCGCCGGAAAACGCTGCTCGACCGGTGCCAGCTTGCGCAGCGTGGAAATCTGGAACGGCCACTGCTCCGGGCGAATGCCGCTGGCCTGCGGTGCAGTCCATACCAGGTAGAACGGCCCCGCACTTGGCTTGCCCTGGGCCAGCGGCGGCCACGGCTTGCCCGGGTCTTCCACGGCCAGCCAGGCCTGTGCCGGCCCTTGTTGCAGCAGTGGCGCAGCAGGCATTTCGGCAGCAAAGCCATCCAGCGCCACAGCCTGCAAGTGGTCGCTGGCACTCACACCCACCAGCAGCGTGGCCAGCGGCACTGCCCGATAATGCATGGGGCGCTTGTAGGAAACGTCCTGGTCGATGCTGATATCCCGGGCCTGCGGATGGCCGAGCAGTTCGGCACTGCTCCACTGGCGCGTGCCGGCGCCCAGCTCCAGGTGCAGTTGCGCCGCCGACAGTGGCAGGCTGAGGAACAACGGCAGGCTGAGGAACAACGCTAACAGGGCCAGGCAGTGGCGCATGGGCAAACTCCAACCATCAAGGCTGGCAGGTTACCTGTGCACTGCCCGTTGGCGCCACCGCCACTGTCAGCCGAACAAACGTGTCAGGTTCGGCAAGATCAGCAGTAAAGTCGTAGCGAAGAGAATGAGCCCAGCTTGGCGAATTTTCGATTGTCTGAACATGGCGGACCGCCTTCTTGTTGTTATTCCTGAATACCCGTTGGCTTCCTTGTCGCGCTTCGGGTCGATCGCAGTGGCACGGTGCGGTGCCTGAACTGCCTGCCTCTTGAAAGTGGATATACAACCAACAGTAGGGTGTGCGTCATCCATGTTTCAGAACCCTTTGTTCTAATTGTTCGGGTAGATGATTTCGTTTTGCTATGAGGCCATGTGCCAGCCGGCTGGCATGCTCTGTCTAGACAGTGGCGCAAGTGCCAGGCGGCAGGCGACGAAATGTGACCGTTCGTCAGTGCAGCCTACTTGCTTGTACGTGCCTTTCGCGTCAGTCTCTACAGCAGATTCCCACCCATGTCGTTCAGGACTATCCCTATGTCGTTACGCGTCTGCATCCTTGAAACCGATGTCCTGCGACCGGAGTTGACCGCGCAGTACCAGGGCTACGGCAGGATGTTCGAGCAGCTCTTCTCGCGTCAGCCGATCGCTGCCGAGTTTTGTGTGTACAACGTGATGCACGGCGATTACCCCGCCGACAATGAAGTGTTCGATGCCTACCTGGTAACGGGCAGCAAGGCCGACTCGTTTGGTACCGATGCCTGGATCCAGACGCTCAAGGCCTACCTGCTGAAACTGTACGAACGGGGCGAAAAGCTGCTGGGTGTGTGTTTTGGCCATCAGTTGCTGGCGTTGACCCTGGGCGGCAAGGCTGAGCGTGCCGACAAGGGCTGGGGCGTGGGCATCCATCGCTACTCGCTGGCGGCCCATGCACCGTGGATGGACCCGGAAGTGTCGGAGCTGACGTTGCTGATCAGCCATCAGGACCAGGTGACCGAATTGCCGGAGGGAGCCACGGTGATTGCTTCCAGCGATTTCTGCCCGAATGCGGCGTACCACATTCGTGACCAGGTGCTGTGCTTCCAGGGCCACCCGGAGTTCGTGCACGACTATTCCCGTGCGCTGCTGGATGCGCGCCAGGCGTACCTGGGGGATGAGGTGTATCACAAGGCGGTGGCCAGTTTGGCCACCGAGCATCAGGGCGACCTGGTGGGGGAATGGATGATGCGCTTTATCCAGCAGTCGGTGAACAAACACGACGCGGCATAATGGCCGGGGGCTGCTGTGCAGCCCAATCGCCGGCAAGCCAGCTCCCACAGGATTGCACTGCCTTTCAGGCCTATGGATACCTTGTGGGAGCTGGCTTGCCGGCGATTGGGCCGCAAAGCGGCCCCGGCATTCTACAGCCAGCCCGACTTCTTGAAGCTGGCATACAACCCCGCACACCCCGCCGCAATCACCCCCAGCACCGCAAAATACCCGTAATGCCAGCTCAGCTCCGGCATGTTCTGGAAGTTCATCCCGTAAACCCCGGCAATGGCCGTGGGGAGTGCCAGGATCGCCGCCCAGGCTGCGAACTTGCGCTGCACGATGCTCTGGCGGGATGACTCCAGCAGCATGCCGATCTCGATGGTCTGGCTGGCGATGTCGCGGATGCTGGCCAGGTCTTCCATCTGCCGCGTCACGTGGATCTGCACATCTTTGAAATACGGGCGCATGTTCTTGTCGATGAACGGGAAGCTCAGGCGCTGCAACTCTTCGCTCACTTCCACCATGGGCGCCACATAGCGGCGCAGGCGCAGGATGTCGCGGCGCAGGCTGTGCAGGCGGCGGATGTCGTCTTCCTGGAGCGAGCCGCCGAGCACGCTTTGCTCCAGTTCTTCGATCTCGCCATGAATGGCCTCGCTGACCGGCTGGTAGTTTTCGGTCACGAAGTCGAGCAGGGCGTACAGCACGAAGTCCTCACCGTGCTCCAGCAGCAAAGGCCGCGCCTCGCAGCGCTGGCGCACCAGGGCGTACGACTTGGAGTGGCCGTTGCGGCAGGTGATGATGTAGCCGTTGCCGGCGAAGATATGGGTTTCGATGAACTCCAGCTTGCCCTCGTGACGCACCGGCGAGTAGGTGACGATGAACAGCGCGTCGCCGAACGTTTCCAGCTTTGGCCGGCTGTGCTTTTCCAGGGCGTCTTCGATGGCCAGTTCGTGCAGGTTGAACTGGCATTGCAGGTTGGCCAGTTCCTCGGCGTTGGGCTCCTCCAGGCCGATCCACACGAAGTGCCCGGGCTTGCGCGCCCACTCGCTGCCTTCGTCGATACTGATGTTGGTGACCTTTCTGCCGGCGCTGTACACCGCCGATGCCACGACTCGCCCCATGGTTGCCCGCTTATTCCGGTTGAACACGGGTTACAGCTTGGGCCGTACCCGGCCCAAGAGCAACCCGCA
This sequence comes from Pseudomonas sp. NPDC008258, assembly GCF_042956345.1. Taxonomy (NCBI): domain Bacteria; kingdom Pseudomonadati; phylum Pseudomonadota; class Gammaproteobacteria; order Pseudomonadales; family Pseudomonadaceae; genus Pseudomonas; species Pseudomonas sp. NPDC008258. The sequence goes on along the minus strand of NZ_JBIBGE010000005.1, from coordinate 20,501 downwards.
TCAGGCCAGCTCGTGTTCCATGCGGTCGATGCACTGCTGCATCTGCTCCCGGCACTGCTCGATCAGCGCGGGAATGTCCTGTTGGGTCATGCCGGCGGTGGCAATCGGCGGCAGCGAGCGTACGACAACCGTGCGCTGGCGCCAGCTGTTCAGGTTCATGCGCCTGGCATAGCGGCTGACGCACACCGGCACGATCGGCACGCCGGCCTCGATGGCCATGTGAAACGCGCCTTTCTTGAAGGCCAGCAACTGTTCGCCAGCGTTTCGCGTGCCTTCAGGGAAAATCCAGATCGAGGTGTCGTCTTGCAGCACCTGGGTGGTCTTGTGCAGCGCCTTGCGCGCCTGGTACGCGTTGTTGCGGTCGATCAGTACGTTGCCGCCCAGCCAGAACAGCTGGCCGAACAGCGGCACCCAGCGCAGGCTTTTCTTGCCGATGGCCACGGTACGCTGCGGCACCACCTGGCCGATCACGAACAGGTCGTAGTTGGACTGGTGGTTGGCAATGATCACGCAACCGGGCGGCTGGTCCCACAGCGGCCCGACCTCGGCCTTGACCTTGATGCGCATCAGCCAGGTGGCCGGCCGGCTGTAGAGGTGGGCGAACAGGCGGCTGTTGTCGGGGTTGAAGGGGCGGCACAGGCCAATGACCAGGCCCACGGCGCCAACGACAAGAAAGTGCAGCGCCAGCAGAAGCATGCGCAACGAATAAAGCATGGTACGACTCACACCAGACAGTCGCCGGGCAGTGTACGGGTGTGCACTGGTTGGGGCAAACCTCGTTGTGAGCCTGTGCTGGCCTCTTCGCGGGCTCGCCCGCTCCCACAGGGATCGCGCTGTACCTGTGGGAGCGGGCGAGCCCGCGAAAGGGCCGGTGCGGGTCAGCCCATATGGTGCTGGTCCAGCTCGATCGCCTTGTCCAGCGCCTCCAGCAATGCTTTACGCACCTTCAGCTTGGTATTCTTGTGCGCCAGCATGTTCAGCTTCTTCAACTCCCGCGCCGCCGCCAGCGCTGCGTCCTGCAACTGCTCTGCCGGCACCACCTTGTCGAGGAAACCGGCATCCACGGCCGCAACCGGGTCAAATACCTCGGCATTGATCACCGAACGGTGGAAAGCCGAGCGACGCAGGCGATCACGCGCCAGTTCGATGCCGGCATGGTGCATGGTCATGCCGATCTGCACTTCGTTCAGGCACACCTTGTACGGCCCTTCAACGCCAATGCGGTAATCGGCCGACAGCAGCAGGAACGCACCCTTGGCCACGGCATTGCCCGGGCAGGCGACCACTACCGGGAACGGGTGCGACAGCAGGCGACGGGCGAGAGTGGAGCCGGCCGTGACCAGGCTGATGGCCTCTTTCGGGCCGCTGGTCATCACCTTGAGGTCGTAGCCGCCAGACAGAATGCCCGGCTGCCCGGTAATGATCACCACGGCACGCTCTTCAGTAGCACGGTCAAGCGCGGCGTTGAAGGCAGTGATGACGTCCGGCGAGATGGCGTTGACCTTGCCGTTGTTCAGGGTCAGGGTGACGATGCCGTCTTCGGCGTGGTAGGTAATCAGCTCGCTCATGGCAGAGTCCTTTTGTTGGCGTGGCGAAGACGTTACCCAGCGCCAGAGGCCAGGTAAAGCAGCAAGGCTGACTGGTCGGTCAGCGTTCACCGGGGCTCAAATGCAAATACATGAAAAAACTGAAAAAAATGCTTGCCAAAGGAAAGCGCTTTCACTAAATTAGCGCACCTCGACGGGCCGCACGGCTTGAAGAGAAACGGTGAAGTGTCCGAGTGGTCGAAGGAGCACGCCTGGAAAGTGTGTATACGAGAAATCGTATCAAGGGTTCAAATCCCTTCTTCACCGCCACATTCTACGAAGAGCCCCCGCGCTGAAAAGCCGGGGGCTTTTTGTATTTGGGCCATTGCCGCAATGCCCAAAGGCTGCCGCGATCCCTGTGGGAGCGGGCTTGCCCGCGAACACCGGCAGAGCCGGTGCCATACCCCGCGTCGCTTTCTTCGCGGGCAAGCCCGCTCCCACAGGGGCCCGCAATAAGCCTAGAAGCTGACCGAAGCCGACAGCCGAGCAGTACGTGGCGCGCCCTGGAACAGGTAGTTATCCCCCAGGTAATCCCCCACATCGCGCCAGTAGCGCTTGTCGAACACGTTGTCCACGGTCAGCCGCAGCACCGTGTCATACCCGCCAATGCGCGTACGGTACCGGCTCCCCACATCGAACACGGTATACCCGCCAACCTCCACGTTCCCCGTCTGGCTTGCATACTTGCTGGCGCTGTAGCGCGCACCGCCCAGCAGTGCCAGGCCCGGCACCGCAAGCGTGTACTCTGCGTGTAGCGCCGCCCGGAACCTGGGCACGTTGATCGCCTGGTGGCCTTCATAAGCATCAGTACCGCTGTTTTGTACCCGCGCCCGAATGGCCGCAGCACTGGCTTGCACTTGCAGCTTCGAAGTCACCCAGCCGCTGGCACCTAACTCAAGGCCGGTGTTCTTCTGCTGGCCTTGCTGCACGTAGGTAAAGTTGCCGGCCCCGTCCGGGCGGGCGTATTGGTAGGCCTGGCGGATCTGGAACAGCGCAGCGCTCAAGCTCAGGCCTTGCCAGTCGTGCTTGACGCCCAGCTCCAACTGGTGGGAGGTGGTAGGCGCAAGGATCTCGGCGGCGTTGCTGGCAAACCAGGGGGCCGTGCCGCCGGCAGACAGGCCCTTGGCGTAGCTGGCGTAAACGGTGGTGTCCGGCTGCGGCTTGTAGATAAGCGCCGCATTGGGCAGCACCTCGTATTGACGGGTATGGCGCCCGGCAACACCGGTTTCGTCCCAGGTCTTTTCATCCAGGCGCACTGCGCGGGCGCCAAGCACGGTCTGCCATTGCTCGTTGAAGCTGATGCGGTCGTTGACGAACAGGCCGTACTGACGGCTGTCCAGCCGGCGTTCGCTGGCGCCGACGGGTTTGTCGGACGGGTCGAAGGCAGGGGCGCCGGTGTAGATGTTGCCGGTACCCAGCCACTCGTTGTAGTACGGGCGCTGATCCAGCGTGCGCCGTTGCGCACTGGTGCCCACGATCAGATCATGCCCCACGCCCAGCGCATCGAAACGCCCGTTGAGCATGGCCTGTGCCTCATCGGTGCGGCGGGTGTCATCGGGGCTGCGGAAATCGTAGATGTCGTAGTCGCCATTGCTACCGAAGAACGCGCCTTCGCTCGAACCCCAGGCGAACGCGCTGTAGTCGTCGATCACCACCTTGCTGCGCGACGCGCTCAAGGTGCCGGTCCAGGCCTCATTGAAGCGGTACTCAAAGCGCCCACCCAGGTTCAGCGAGTCGTTCTGCACCGGCTTGGCCCAGTGCTGGTAGGCCAGGCGGTCGTCCGGGTCGATGCCGTGAGGCACCTCGGTACCGCCCAGTAGCTGATAACCCGGTACCGAGCGCTGTTCGCGGTGCTGGTATTCGGCATCCAGTTGCAGGGTGGCATCCGGGCTTATCTGCCAGTCGAAGGCCAGCGAGGCAAAGTCGCGCTTGCCGTCGGCGTGGTCGACGTACGAGCGGATGCCTTCATGGGCCAGGTTGGCGCGCAGGCCGAACTGTTTTTCGCTGCCGAACCAGCCGCCCAGGTCGGTGGCCAGGTAGCGTTCGCCTTGTTCGTTGGTCGACATCGTGACGCTGCGCACATCCTCGGCGCGCTTGGTCACGTAGTTGATCAGGCCGCCCGGCTCCGACACGCCGCTCTGCAAGCCGGACAGGCCCTTGAGCAGTTCCACCTGTTGCTTGTTCTCCAGCGCCACGTTCTGCTCGCCGGCGATGGTCTGGCCATTGATGCGGTAGCTGCTGGCGGCATTCAGTTCGAAGCCGCGAACGTTGAAGTTTTCGTAGTAGCCGATGGGGGCATAGCTTTCGCCGACCGAAGCGTCGCTTTGCAGCACTTCGCTGAGCTTGCGTACCTGGCGGTCTTCCAGCAGTTGCTGGCTGAACACGCTGACCGAGGCGGGGGTGTCGAGCAAGGGCGCGGGCTGGAAACCGCCCACTGCGGCCTGGCGGGCCTGGTAGCCGTCCTGGGTGTAGGTGTCGGACACCTGCAACGGGGTCAGTAGCACGCTGGCTTCGGCATGCAGGTTCGGGCAATGCAGGGTCAGGCCCAGGCTGAGCAGGCTCAGGGGCAGGCGGGGGTGACACGGAGGCATGCGGTGGGGCTCCTGGGGCGCGACACCTGTGGCGGCCTCTTCGCGGGCTTGCCCGCTCCCACAGGGACCGCGCCACACTCAAGGGCAGCGCTGTTCCTGTGGGAGCGGGCAAGCCCGCGAAGAGGCCGGCACAGGCCATGAAAAAGGCGGCATCTTAACAGCCGCCTTGAGCATAAAACGATCCGGGCCCCGCGATATTCAGTCCTGGTTGGCGGGCCGCTTGTGCTGCCGCCAACTGTCATCGATCTTCGACCAGGTCTTGCCGTCGGTAATGGCCATGAGTTTGCGCCCATCCTTGAACGTGGCGAGGAAGGTGGCTTCTTCCTCCTTGCCTCCCAGCCACAGCCCCGCCAGCAACCCCACCGGGCCAGCCACCAGGGCGCCAGCCACGCCCCAGCCCAGGGCGGTGCCCAGGCTGCGACTGGATTCCAGGCTGGCCAGCCTGAGGTCGCTGATACGCGCCAGGGAAATGCGCTCGCCCGGGGAGGGGCTGCGCGGGGTCTTGAGTGTGAGCGATCCATTGCGATACTCGCCTTCACCTTGCAAGAAATCGCCGGATTGCACCGTGAGTCTTGTCATAAAGTCATCCTGTCAGGAAAGGGCATTGTCCAGCGCCTACTGAGCGCTGACCGGGCAGGCAAGTCAACGACCATGCGACGGAGGGTAGTGTGGTGCGATGTCGCGCTGGCGCCGGTCAGGCCACCCTGCGGTTGGCGAGCGCCCAGGCCAGTAACGCCAGCCCGCCAATCACCAGCCCTGCCACCACGATGCCCATCCAGCCCTGGTGCTGGAACAACTGCGTGCCAAGCAACGACCCCAATGCCCCGCCAATGAAGTAGCAGGTGATGTAACCGGCATTCAGCCGCGTGCGGGCCTCGGGCCGCAGGGCAATCACTGCATTCTGGTTGCTCACGTGCACCAGTTGCACCGCCAGGTCGAGCATGAGCACGCCCAGCAGCAGGGCAAGCAGCGACTGCTGGGCAAACCCCAGCGGCACCCACGACAGCAGCAACACCACCAGGCCTACGGTGGTGCCCAGTGAGCCCTTGCCGCGGTCGGCCAGGCGCCCGGCCCAGTTGGCCGACAGCGCGCCGGCCGCCCCGGCGAGGCCGAACAGGCCGATGACTGCATCTGAATAGTGATACGGGCCGCTGGACAGCAGGAAGGCCAGGGGTGTCCAGAACAGGGCGAACAGGCTGAATGCCAGCAAGCCGAGCAGCGAGCGCAGGCGCAGCACCGGCTCTTCAAGGAACAGGCGGAACACCGAGCCGATCAGTGCCGGGTACTTCAGCCCGGCATGGCTGTGGTGTTGCGGCAGGCTGCGGTACAGCGCCACGGCGGTGAACGCCATCAGCACGGCGGCCAGCACATAGATGGCGCGCCAGCCGCCCAACTCGGCCATGAAGCCCGCTGCGGTACGTGCCAGCAGGATACCCAGCAACAGGCCGCTCATCAGCGTGCCAACCGCACGGCCACGCATATGCGGCTCACTGAGCGACGCGGCCATGGGCACGAGGATCTGCGCCACCACCGAGAACAGCCCGGTAAGCGCCGTGCCAAGGATCAGCCAGGGCAGGCTCGGTGCGCAGGCACTGATGACCAGGCCCAGGGTGGCAATGGCGGTCATCACGGTGATCAGCCGGCGCTGCTCGAACAGATCCCCCAGCGGTGCCAGCAGCAACAGGCCGGCGCCATAACTGAGTTGCGCAGCGATGACGATGCTGCCGGCGCTGGCAGTGCTCAAGCCGAACTGTTCAGCGATGCTGTGCAGCAACGGTTGGGCGTAGTAGTTGCTGGCCACGGCCAGGCCGGTGGCGGTAGCCATCAGCAGGATCAGGGCGCGGCTGAGGGTGGGAGCGTTCATGCGGTTCTCGTGGCGGGCAGTAGTAAGTGGGAGGATTATCAGGAAGTGTCTGGCATGACACCAATGTATAGTTTTCAACTTGTCCATCTTGAAAGCAGATAGATGAATGAACCTCAAGCAGCTCGAATACGCCCTTGCCGTCGCCGACATGGGTAGTTTTACCCGGGCGGCCGAGCGCTGCCATGTGGTGCAGTCGGCGCTTAGCCATCAGGTGGCGCGGCTGGAGACGCAGTTGGGCGTCAGCCTGTTCGAGCGAAGTTCGCGACGGGTTCGCCTGACCCCTGCCGGCGAGGCTTTTGTGCTCAGCGCCCGGCCGGCGGTGGAAGCGGCCCGGCGCATTGCCGATGACGTGGCGGCGGCTTGCCGGCCGTACGCAGTTGGCGTTGGCCGACCTGGCGGACGAAGTGCTGGTGGACTTTCCCGAAGGTACCGGGGCACGGCGCCAGACCGATGAGGCGTTTGAGGCGGTGGGGTTGCAGCGTCGGGTGCAGTTTGAAATCGGGCATGTGCGTTTGGTGGAGAAGTTCGTGCAGCGGGGCATGGCAGTTGGCCTGGTGCCGGAGCGGGTGGCCCAGGGCATCGAAGGTGTGGCGGTGGCGTGGGTAGTGGATGCGCCGGTGCGGCACCTGTATGCCGTGTGGTCAGCCAGCCCTACGCCGGCTGCCCGGGCTTTTCTGGAGGTGATGGAGCAGAGCCTGGAACCTGAAAAGGTTTGAGCCTGTACCGGCCTCTTCGCGGGCTTGCCCGCTCCCACAGGGGCCGCAGTGCGCTCAAGCTGGATGCGGTCTTTGTGGGAGCGGGCAAGCCCGCGAAGAGGCCGGCATAGGCCAACCCTTCAATCAGGCTGCAAACCCACCATCCACAGTCAGGCTTGCCCCGGTGATATACCCGGCTTCAGGCCCCGCCAGATACGCCACGAAGCTGGCAATCTCATCCGCCTCGCCATACCGCCCGATCGCCATCATCGGGATCAGGCTCTCGGCAAACTCGCCGCTGGCGGGGTTCATGTCGGTGTCCACCGGCCCCGGCTGCACGTTGTTCACGGTAATGCCCTGTGGTCCCAGGTCACGCGCCATGCCGCGGGTCAGGCCAACCAGCGCCGACTTGCTCATGGCATAGGGCGCGCCACCGGCAAACGGCATGCGCTCGGCGTTGGTGCTGCCGATGTTGATGATGCGCCCGCCCTGGCCCATGTAGCGCGCTGCGGCCTGGCTGGCAACGAACACGCTGCGCACGTTCACCGCCAGCATGCGGTCAAAGTCGGCCAGGTCGAACTCGGTGACCGGTGCCACCGCCAGTACCCCGGCGTTGTTGACCAGGATATCCAGCCTGCCGAAGGCTTTGACGGCGTCGTCCACCGCCAGTTGCACGGCCGCGGCATCGGCACTGTCAGCCCGCAGGGCCAGGGCCTTGCCGCCGTTTTCGGTAATCTCCCGGGCCAGTTCTTCTGCGGGGCCGGCGGAGCTGACATAGGTGAAGGCCACCTGTGCACCTTCGCGGGCCAGGCGCCGCACGATGGCTGCACCGATGCCGCGGGAACCGCCCTGAACCAGGGCTACTTTGCCTTCGAGTGTAAGTTGCTTGGACATGCTGATCTCCTGCTGGAAGCCAGGCCGAAATGCCTTGGATGGGCGCAGTATCGGCGCTTGATTACCTGCTGATAAGATGGCAATCACTATCTGCAGAGTAAACCTTTGGTTGCTGATCATGGCCATGGAATCGTTTAACGCGTTGGAATGCTTCATCCGCAGTGCCGAGGTCGGCAGCTTTGCCGAGGCCGCCAGGCGCCTGAGCATTACCCCGGCCGCCGTAGGCAAGCACGTTGCCCAGCTGGAGGCGCGCCTGGGCGTGCGGTTGTTCCAGCGTAGTACCCGCAAGCTGACCTTGACCGAGGCGGGGCAGCGTTTTCTGGGTGAAGTGAGCGACAGTTTCCGCACCATCCAGTACGCGGTGGCCAACCTGGCCAGTGCCGAGGGCCAGCCGGCGGGTTTGTTGCGGGTGAGCATGGGCACGGTGTTCGGGCGGTTGTACGTGTTGCCGTTGCTGGGCGAGTTCTTGCGCCGATACCCGGCCATCACCCCGGACTGGCATTTTGACAACCGCCAGGTGGACCTGATCGGCCAAGGCTTCGACGCTGCGATTGGCGGTGGTTTTGAACTGCCGCCTGGCGTGGTGGCGCGCAAGCTGACCCCGGCGCACCGGGTACTGGTGGCGGCGCCAGCCTATCTACAGCGGCACGCGCCGATTGCAGACCCGGAGGTGCTGCAACGCCACGACGGTATCCTGATCCGTTCACCGCAGACGGGGCGGGTGCGTTCGTGGCCTCTGACCAGCCGCTGGCAGGCGCAGCAGCCGTTGCAGTTGCGCCAGGCGATGACCATGAGCGACTCGGACGCGGCTTGTGTGGTGGCCGAGCAAGGCCTGGGGATTGCGCTGGTGAGCCTGCCGTTTGCCGTGCCTTACCTGCAAAACGGGCGGCTGCAGCGGGTTTTGCCGGACTGGTATGTGGATGACGGGCATATCAGCCTGTATTTCGCCGAGCACAAACTGATGCCGGGCAAGACCCGGGCGTTTATCGATTTTGTGGTGGAAAAGTTCGCGGAGCAGGGGTTGGCGGGGCGGTTCGATGCCTTGCAGGCCCTTTAGCTTTGTATCGCCTGAACTGGCCCTTTCGCGGGCAAGCCCGCTCCCACAGGTACAGCGCTGTCCTCAGGCTTTGCGCAATCACTGTGGGAGCGGGCTTGCCCGCGAAGAGGCCCGCTCAGGCAACATCAACAATGAACAATACCTGCGCGCCCAGGCTCACCTCATCATCAATCTTCTCCCACAGGTACAGCGCTGTCCTCAGGCTTTGCGCAATCACTGTGGGAGCGGGCTTGCCCGCGAAGAGGCCAGTTCAGACAACATCAACAATGAACAATGCCTGTGCGCCCAGGCTCACCTCATCATCAATTTTCTTGCCCATCAGTTGCTGCCCCAGCGGCGAGCGCGGGGTAATCACGGTCACCAACCCGTCGCCCTCGCCAATCTTCAGGCCTGCCGCTTCCGGCCCAAGAAACAGCCGGCGCTGGCCGCCGTCTTCATCTTCCAGGCAAACCAGATTGCTGATCTGCACCCCGCGCGCCGGGTCATAATCACGCAGCAGCAGTTGCTGGTAAATCAGCAACGCCTGGCGGATCTCGGCACTGCGCCGGGCCTGGCCGGTGGCCAGGTACGAGGCTTCCAGGCCCAGGGTGTCGTACTTGTTCTCGGCAATGTTCTCTTCGGCGGTGGCGGCTTCGTAGGCGGTTTGCGCCGCACGGGTCAGCACGTCCAGGTCATGCGCAAGGGTGGCGACGATCTGCGCCAGCAAGTGGGGCTTGTCCATGGTCAATAACAGAACTCCAGCACGTTGGCCTGGCTTTTATCGGTGGGCGCCGTGCGGTTCTGCTGCAGCCAGAACTGGCACTTGGGGCTGTTGAGGTTGCGCGGGTTGCCCTGGGCAGCTTCAGCGGCCTGTTGCTGTTCTTGCTTGTGCAGGATGTCCTTGTAGCGGTCGAACATCTCGGCTTGAGCATCCCTGGCCGGGGCTGCTGCCTGCGCCGGTGCTGGCTGATAGACGCTGGGGGGCAGGGCCTGGGCCAGCGGCTGCACCTGCTGCGGCCAGAACAGCAGCGCCAGCCAGGCACTCGCTACAATGGCCACCGCGCCCAGCCACAGGCCAAAGGCAACGCACAGGATCAACGGCAACGGCTTGAGGGTGATCTTCAGTTCACGGTGGCGGGGCATGGCAGCCTCCTGGCAGGGTCGGTCAGGGTGCATTGTCGCATGCGCCTGGGCATTTTTCCGCGCAGGTGCTTTTGTCTGCGACAATTTGTGCGCAGAATTCGCGGTTTTTGCACCCGCACAGGAGGGGCACATGAAAGCCACCTGGGACATCTTCTGCAGTGTCGTCGATAACTACGGTGATATCGGCGTGACCTGGCGCCTGGCCCGGCAGTTGGTGGCCGAGCATGGCCTGGCGGTGCGCCTGTGGGTGGATGACCTCAACGCATTCACGCCCCTGTGCCCAGAGGCTGATGCCACCTTGGCGCAGCAGTGGCAGCAGGGCGTGGAGGTGCGCCAGTGGCCGGCGGCCTGGTTGCCGGTAGCGCCGGCCGAAGTGGTGATTGGCGCGTTCGCCTGCCAGTTGCCGGCACCTTACGTAGAAGCCATGCGTGCCTGCGCCACGCCGCCGTGCTGGCTGAACCTCGAATACCTCAGTGCCGAGGACTGGGTGGAGGGCTGCCATGGTTTGCCTTCGCCGCAGCCCGGTGGCCTGCGCAAGGTGTTTTTCTTCCCCGGCTTTACCGAAAAGACCGGTGGCCTGCTGCGTGAGGGCTCGCTGCTGGCACGGCGTGACGCATTCCAGCAGGGGGCACGGCAGGCCTTCTTGCACAAGCTTGGCGTAAACCCCGAAGCGGGGGCGTTGCTGGTTTCGCTGTTCGCCTACGAAAACCCGCAGTTGGGCAACTGGCTTGATGCCCTGGCCACCGGCGAGCAACCTTGTCATCTGCTGGTGCCGCAGGGGCGCATCGTCGCGGGGCTCAGCCAATGGCTTGACGAGGCAACGCTGCCAGTGGGCAGCGTGCGCAAGCGAGGGGCGCTGACCGTGCAGGTATTACCTTTCGTCAGCCAGGACGACTACGACCGGTTGCTGTGGAGTTGCGATTTCAACGCTGTACGTGGCGAAGACTCGTTCGTGCGTGCGCAGTGGGCCGGGCAGCCGATGCTGTGGCACATCTACGTGCAGGACGAAAACGCCCACTGGGAAAAGCTCGAAGCGTTTCTCGCGCATTATCGACGCGGCTTGTCAGACGATGCCGATGCCGCCCTGCTCGGGCTGTGGCGTGCCTGGAACATGAATCGCGACATGGGGCAGGCCTGGCAGGCGGCCCGCCGGCATTGGCCAGAACTGCAGCAGCATGCCCGGCTTTGGGCGACGCGACAGGCCGCTCAGCCGGACCTTGCCACAGCGCTAGTACACTTTTGCCGAAATTCGCTATGATACGCGGCCTCGATTTTTATAAATCCATCCAGATTCGGATACTTCGTAATGAAAACTGGTAAAGAACTGAAACCCGGTACCGTGCTGCGCATCGACAACGACCCGTGGCTGGTTCAAAAAGCTGAGTTCACCAAGTCGGGCCGTAACAGCGCGATCATGAAGACCAAGCTGAAGAACCTGCTGACCGGCTACAAGACCGAAACCGTATACGGTGCGGACGACAAGCTGGACGACGTGATCCTGGATCGCAAAGAAGCGAGCCTGTCGTTCATCAGCGGTGACTCGTACACCTTCATGGACACCACCGACTACACCATGTACGAACTGAACGCCGAAGACATCGACGCCGTTCTGCCGTACATCGAAGAAGGCATGGAAGACATCTGCGAAGCCGTGTTCTTCGAAGGCCGCCTGGTATCGGTTGAACTGCCGACCACCATCAGCCGTCAGGTTGTCTACACCGAGAACGCTGCTCGCGGCGACACCTCGGGCAAGGTCATGAAGCCTGCCAAACTGAAGAACGGTACCGAGATCCAGGTTGCCGACTTCATCCAGATCGACGAGTGGATCGACATCGACACTCGCGACAACAGCTTCAAAGGCCGCTCCAAGAAGTAATCCTTCTTGTGAAACGCAAAAACCCGGCCTTGGCCGGGTTTTTTTGTGCCTGTGATTTACACGGTCACGTGCAGGCGTACATCCACATTGCCGCGGGTGGCGTTGGAGTACGGGCACACCTTGTGCGCTTTTTCCACCAGCCCTTCGGCATCGGCCTGGGCCAGGCCCGGCAGGTTGATGTGCAAGTCGATGTCCAGGCCGAAACCGCCCGGGATCTGACCGATGCCCACCTTCGCGGTGATCGAGGCATCTGCCGGCAGGGTCTTCTTCTCTTGCCCGGCTACAAATTTGAGTGCGCCGATGAAGCAAGCCGAGTAACCGGCGGCAAACATCTGCTCAGGGTTGGTGCCGTCACCGCCAGCGCCGCCCAGTTCTTTAGGGGTGCTCAGGCTGACAACCAGCTTGCCGTCGCTGGATTTGGATTTGCCGTCGCGCCCACCGGTGGAGGTAGCTTCTGCGATGTACAGCGGAGTGACCTTTTGCATCTGGAGCCTCGCTAATGTGCTGTGCGCTTCCTGTTCGGGACGGCGCGGGTTGGTGTGGGATTTAAATTAGCGCGCAATTAGTTTGCGCACAAGATAAATCTTCGCCGCTCATCCGAACGGCCATGGCACAGCATAGCTGTCAGAGGTTTTTTTGCAGGTTCTCGCGCAGGTTCAGCAGCTCGGCCTGCAGTTGCTGCAACTGCTCAAGGCTTCGCCCGCTGGCCTTGAGAATGCACTGTGGCACCTCTTTGGCTTGCTGCTGCAGGGCACGGCCTTTGTCGGTCAGCTGTACCATCACCACGCGTTCGTCTTCGCGGCTGCGGTTGCGTTGCAGCAGGCCTTCGCTTTCCAGGCGCTTTAGCAGCGGGGTCAGCGAGCCGGGGTCGGTGAGCAAGTGCTGGCTGATTTCGCCCACGGTCAGGCCGTCGCGCTCCCACAGCACGAGCATGGCCAGGTACTGCGGGTAGGTCAGGCCTAATGCTTGCAGCAGCGGCTTGTAGACCTTGGTCATCAGCAACGAGGTGGAGTGCAGGGCGAAGCAGACCTGGTTGTCCAGCAGCAGCTCGTCACAGGAGGCTTGGGTGTCGGCGTTCATGCAGGTCCTTGAAGGTAATAATGGATAATTCTGGCTCGCTGATCATTAGTGCGCGCATTACTCGCGCAGTTCACTGCGCAAGGCCAGGTCCCAGGGTGGCACCGGGCTGAAGCGGCTCTTGAGGAATTCGAGCAGCAAACGGCTGCGAGAGTTCGTTTCATGTTCCAGGCGTAACGCGTAAATGCCGCTGGACTCGGCTGCGGGCAGGCCGCCGTCGCAAAACAACGGTACCAGTTCGCCGCGCAACAGGTATTCGCTGATCAGCCAGGTGGGCAGGTGGGCAACCCCTAAGCCGGCGAGGGCGCCGAACAGCAGGGTTTCGGCATTGTTGGCGGCCATGCGCATGCGCGCGGGGCGGTACAGGCGGGTTTGCCCGGCCACATTGAAGCGCCAGGCGAACGGCGGTGCCAGGCCGTCCCAGTCCAGGCCGTCGTGCCCGGGCAGTTCGCTGGGGCAGGTGGGCATGCCGCGGCTGGCCAGGTAGGCGGGGCTGGCACAGGCAATGCGCACCATGTAGGCCAGCGGTGTGGCGACCAGGCGAGTGTCGGCCAAGGGGCCGGCGCGTAGCACCAGGTCGACCTCGCCCAGGTGGCTGCCATGCAGGTCGACGAAACTGTCGATCAGGCGCAACTGCACGTCCAGGCCTGGGTAGGCCACCAGGAAGTCGGCGATGGCCGGGGCCAGGTGGCGACGGCCGAACGCGGCCGGGGCGTCGATGCGTATCAGCCCTTCCGGCGCGTTGCTCAGCGATACCGCCTCGGCCCGGGCCAGGCGCAGTTCCTCGATGATGCGCCTGGCCCGTTCGGCAAACGCATTGCCCGCTGGAGTGGCGCGCACCGCGTGGGTGCTGCGGGTGAACAGGCGGCTGCCGACGGCGTTTTCCAGGTTGTCGATCCGCCGGGCTACGGCGGACGGGGTCAGTGGGTGGCGACGGGCGGCGGCAGAAAAGCTGCCGGTCTCCAGCACATCGAGGAACAGGCTCAACTGGTCGGTAAGGGTATCGGGGCTCATGGCTGCCTTGCTTTTGCGAAAAACGCACAGCCATTGTGCGCTGCTGTGCGTTTCCCTGCCAGCCTGCAATCGTTAGCATGCTCGCATTATGCAAACAGGCGGATGAGGCCCTGATGATCGAGTGGTTGTTGTATATCGTGCTGGGTGCCGCCCTGGGCACCATGGGGGGCTTGTTCGGTATTGGTGGCGGGCTGATTGCGATTCCGGCGTTGGGCGTGTTGTTTGGTCTGGACCAGCAACTGGCGCAGGGCACGGCGCTGGTGATGGTGGTGCCGAACGTGCTGCTGGCGTTGTGGCGTTACCACCAGCGCAACCGTATCGAGTTGCGCCATGCGCTACCGCTGTCGGCGTGCAGCTTCCTGTTCGCCTGGTTGGGTTCGATCTGGGCGGTGGGGCTGGATGCGCATTCAATGCGTTTGGGTTTTGTCGGCTTTCTGGTGGCGCTGGCGGTGTGGAACGTGGCGCGGATGTTCATGAAGGTGTCGCCGCCCAGCGCCGAGCTGCGTTATGCTTGGCCGTGGTTGGGCGTGCTGGGCAGTTTTGCCGGCACCATGGGCGGCTTGTTCGGGGTGGGCGGCGCGGTGGTGGCCACACCGATCCTGACCAGTGTGTTCGGCACTACGCAAGTGGTGGCGCAGGGGTTGTCGCTGGCTTTGGCCGCACCGAGTACCTTGGTGACGCTGGTGACGTATGGGGTGCACCACAGTGTTGACTGGAGCGTGGGGATTCCGCTGGCTGTTGGTGGGCTGCTTAGCATCAGCTGGGGGGTGAAGCTGGCTCATGCGTTGCCCGAGAAGGTATTGCGGGCGATGTTCTGTGTGTTTTTGGTGGTGTGTGCGGTGATGCTTGGTTTCGAACTTTGAGAATTTGGGGCTGCTTTGCAGCCCATCGCCGGCAAGCCAGCTCCCACAGGTACCCCACAATGTTCGGGCCTGTGATAACCCTGTGGGAGCTGGCTTGCCGGCGATGGGGTGCGGAGCGCCCCCGGCTTACTTGAACCCTTCAACGATATAATCGGCCATGCAGTCAGTAATCGGTGAAGGGTTCTGCGTGCTGCGCACCAGCATCACATTGGCCACTGGCAACTGCGGCAGCCCATCCTGTTCTCCCAATATGCGGATGTTGCCGCCAACCAGGCTCTGCAACTGCGCAGTCACCGCCAACCCCGCCGTGACAATGGCAAAGATCGCCGCCAGGCTTGGGCTGGTATAGGCAATGCGGTAATCGATGCCCTGAGCCTCAAGCGCATTGCACGTCCAGGCGCGGCAGAAACAATCGGTGTTGAACAACGCCACAGGCATTGGCCGTTGCTCTTGCGGGCAAAAGCCTTCGGCGGCGGCCCACACCAGGCGCTCCTGGCGCAGCAGCTGGCCAATCTCGTTGCCCGGCTCGCGGGTGACGATGGTCAGGTCCAGGTCCTGGCGCAGCATCAGCTGTTTGGACGAGTCGCAATGCACCTCCACTTGTACCAGCGGGTAGGCCTGGGCAAAGCTCGACAGAATGGTCGGCAAAAAGCGCATGGCGTAGTCGTCCGGCGTGCCGATGCGCACCAGCCCGACCATGTGCGGCATGCGCAGGGTGTTGAACACCTCGCCATGCAGTTTGAGAATGCGCCTGGCATAGCCCAGCAGCACCTGGCCTTCGGCGGTGAGCCTTACCTGGCGGCCGTCACGCTCGAACAGCTGGCGTTGCAGAATGTCCTCCTCCAGGCGTTTCATCTGCATGCTCACCGCCGACTGGGTGCGGTTGACCACTTCGCCGGCGCGGGTGAAGCCGCCTTGCTCGGCGATGGCGACGAAAGTGCGCAGTACGTCCGCATCGAGGCTCTGGTACTGGGACATTGCATCAATCTCCGAGATGCATGGCATCAGAAACATTCGTTGGATTGATCTTAAGCCCGGCGTGAGACTGAAGCCATCCAACACGGAGGGCTTCACGATGAAAGGTCATGTCAGCAGCATCCAGCAACCTGCCTTCTCCCTGAACCACCTGTGGCATGCGGCCCTGCAGCGCCCGGCGCGCTGGCTGCAGCTGTACCGCCAGCGTCAGGAGCTGGCCCGCCTCAGTGATGCGACCTTGCATGACCTGGGGTTGAGCAGGGCGGATATCCAGCAAGAGGCCGAGCGGCATTTCTGGGATGATCCGCTGCGTAAATAGGCTGGGTTTGTCGGTGGGCTTACCGGCCTGTTCGCGGGCACGCCCGCTCCCACCGGTACTGCACAGCGCTCAAGTCTTGTGCAAAACCTGTGGGAGCGGGCGTGCCCGCGAATGCTTTTAGCGCCGCACCTGCTTGAGCGTCTCGGCAATCAGGAACGCCAGCTCCAGCGACTGATCAGCATTCATCCGCGGATCACAGTGCGTGTGGTAACGATCCGACAACGCATCCTCGGTTATCGGCCGAGCGCCGCCAATACATTCGGTAACGTTCTGCCCGGTCATCTCGATGTGAATGCCGCCGGCATGGCTGCCTTCGGCCTGGTGCACCTGGAAGAACTGCTTCACTTCATCCAGGATCTGCGCAAAATCGCGGGTCTTGTACCCACTGCTGGCCTTGATGGTATTGCCATGCATCGGGTCTGAACTCCACAGCACCTTGCGCCCCTCGCGCTCAACGGTGCGGATCAGCCCCGGCAGGTGGTCGCCGACCTTGCTCGCGCCCATGCGCACGATCAGGTTCAGGCGCCCAGGGTCGTTGGCCGGGTTCAGCGTGTCGATCAGGCGGATCAGCTCTTCGGGGTTCATGCTCGGGCCGACCTTGACCCCGATCGGGTTGTGCACGCCACGCAGGAACTCCACATGGGCGCCGTCCAGCTGGCGGGTGCGGTCGCCAATCCACAGCATGTGCGCCGAGCAGTCGTAGTAGTCGCCGGTCAGGCTGTCCTGGCGCACAAAGGCTTCTTCATAGTTCAGCAGCAGCGCTTCGTGGGCGGTGAAGAAGCTGGTTTCGCGCAGTTGCGGTGCGCTGTCCAGGCCGCAGGCGCGCATGAACGCCAGGGTTTCGTCGATGCGGTTGGCCAGTTGGTGGTACTTGTCGGCCAGCGCCGAGTTGGCGATGAAATCCAGGTTCCACTTGTGCACCTGGTGCAGGTCGGCAAAACCGCCCTGGGCGAAGGCGCGCAACAGGTTGAGACTGGCGGTGGCCTGGTGGTAAGCCTGTAGCAGGCGCTCCGGGTCGGGAATGCGGCTTTTGGCGTCAAAACCGATGCCGTTGACGATGTCGCCACGGTAGGCGGGCAGGGTGATGTCGCCAATGGTTTCATCGCCCGAGGAGCGTGGCTTGGCGAACTGGCCGGCCATGCGCCCAACCTTGACCACCGGGCAACCGGCAGCAAAGGTCATGACAATGGCCATTTGCAGCAGCACCTTGAAGGTATCGCGGATTTTTGCCGCAGAGAATTCGGCAAAGCTCTCGGCGCAGTCGCCACCCTGCAACAGGAAGGCACGGCCTTCGGTTACCTCGGCAAATTGCCGGCGCAGCTCACGTGCCTCGCCCGCAAACACCAGCGGCGGGTAGCTGGCCAGGGTCTGTTCAACCTTCAGCAGGTGCGCGGCGTCGGGGTAGGTCGGTTGCTGCTGGATCGGCAGGGCGCGCCAGCTGTCAGGGCTCCACGGTTGGTTCATCTCGGGCTCGGTCTTGTAGGTTGTAGGCTTCAGGCCATGGTAACAGTTGGCGCTGCGCTTGTTGCATCCAGGGTGTTGGCGGACAATGCGCGTTTTGCGCGGGTGGGTGGTGAGCATGACGGCGGAACGGGAAGAGCGGCTGCTGGCGCGAGTGGAGGATGCCTTTGGCGTCATCAGCGTGTATGAAGTAGACGACTACCGCTTTCTGGAATTCGGCGATGCCATCGAGCAAAGCTGTGTGTTCACGGCCGACCCCAGCTGGCTGGAGTACGACTATACCCGCGCCATGCTGGTGGGCGCGCTGTGCCATGAACAGCCGGAGAGCGCGCTGTTTCTTGGCCTGGGTGCCGGCACGCTGACCCAGGCGTGCATGAAGTTCCTGCCGCTGGAAGACATCGAGGCCATCGAATTGCGCCCGGATGTACCGCGCCTGGCCATGGAACACCTTGGGCTGGATGACGACCCACGGTTGTACGTGCGCATTGGTGATGCCATCGAGTTGCTGCCCACGGCAGAGAAGGCCGACCTGCTGTTCGTCGACCTGTACACCGATCACGGCCCGGGCGTGGGGCACCTGGCGTGGAATTTCCTTGAGAACTGCCAGCAACAGCTGAACCCGGGTGGTTGGCTGGTGATCAACCAGTGGGCCACCGATGATGGCAAGCCGCTGGGTGCGGCATTGCTGCGCGGGCTGTACCACCGGCATTACTGGGAGCTGCCGGTGAAGGAGGGCAATGTGATCTTGCTGGTGCCGGCGGACCTTGAGCAAACGCTGGACCTGGAAGGGCTGCGGGCCCGGGCCGGGGCGCTGGCGCCGCGGTTGGGTTATAGCCTGGAAGGGTTGATCCGCGAGATTCGGCCGGCTACCTGAAGACCGCGGCGCCTGCTCCCACAGGATATTCGCCACCCTTGAGTTCGGTGGTATCCCTGTGGGAGCGGGCGAGCCCGCGAAGAAGGCAATGCGGTTTCGCAGGCAGGAATCGTTTCAGCGACTGTTTGATGGTGGCCTGATACTGGCCTTGTCTGGCGAAAATATTCCTCACGTCCCTGCACGATTTCGGGTATAGTACGCGCCGGTCTTTTAGCGGACCTCAAAATCAGGTGGTGCAAATCCTCCGAGTCCAGCTTCGGCTGCACGTCCGCTAGGCGGACCTTCCCAAGTATTCTTTTTCAATCGTTTTCGCAAATCCCCGCCGCCAAAGCTGCCTGGGTGACCTGACGGTCTTTCAAGGCATGTGCAGCTTTGGAGCATGGGTCTTTGCGGATGCACCTAGAGGCAGACCCATGACCCAGGAAACCGGCGGCTTCGCCGCTCTCGATCTTAATCCGAATATTGTTGCTGCCGTTCTGGCTACCGGCTACGAAGAGCCGTCCGCCATTCAGCAACAATCGATCCCGATCATCCTCGCCGGTCATGACATGATCGGCCAGGCGCAGACGGGCACCGGCAAGACCGCTGCCTTCGCCCTGCCGATCCTCAACAAGATCGATGTGAGCAAGCGCGAACCGCAAGCCCTGATCCTGGCGCCAACCCGTGAGTTGGCGCTGCAAGTTGCTACCGCTTTCGAAACCTACGCCAAGCAGATGCCGGGCGTGAACGTGGTTGCCGTATACGGTGGCGCCCCGATGGGCCCACAGCTGCGTGCAATCCGCAATGGCGCGCAAATCGTCGTGGCCACCCCGGGCCGCCTGTGCGACCACCTGCGTCGTGACGAAAAAGTCCTGTCGACCGTGCAGTACCTGGTACTGGACGAAGCCGACGAGATGCTGAAGCTGGGCTTCATGGACGACCTCGAAGTCATCTTCGATGCCATCCCGGCTACCCGTCAGACCGTACTGTTCTCCGCTACCCTGCCGTCGTCGATCCGTTCGATCGCCGAGCGTCACCTGCGTGAGCCCAAGCACGTCAAGATCCAGAGCAAGACCCAGACCGTTACCGCGATCGAGCAGGCCCACCTGATGGTCCACGCCGACCAGAAGATCCCGGCTGTGCTGCGTCTGCTGGAAGTGGAAGAGTTCGACGCGCTGATCGCCTTCGTGCGTACCAAGCAAGCCACCCTGGACCTGGCCGCCGCGCTGGAAGCCAAAGGCTACAAGGCTGCTGCACTGAACGGTGACATCGCCCAGAACCAGCGCGAGCGCGTAATCGACTCGCTCAAGGATGGCCGCCTGGACATCGTTGTTGCCACCGACGTTGCTGCCCGTGGCCTGGACGTGCCGCGCATCACCCACGTGTTCAACGTTGACATGCCGTACGACCCGGAATCCTACGTGCACCGTATCGGCCGTACCGGCCGTGCCGGTCGCGAAGGCCGTGCGCTGCTGCTGGTTACCCCGCGTGAGCGCCGCATGCTGCAGGTGATCGAGCGTGTTACCGGTCAAAAGGTAGCCGAAGCCCGCCTGCCGAATGCCCAGGCCGTGCTGGATGCCCGCATCAAGAAGCTGACTTCGAGCCTGGCGCCGCTGGTAGCCGAAGCTGAAGCCACTCACGGCGACCTGTTCGACCGCCTGACTGCCGACCTGGGTTGCAGCGCGCGTGCCCTGGCCTCTGCCCTGTTGCGCAAGGCCACCAATGGCCAGGCGCTGGACCTGGCGGCGGTAGAGCGTGAGCAGCCGCTGGTGCCAGGCGTTGGTGCCCCACGTGGCGAGCGTACCGAGCGTGGTGAGCGCAGCGAGCGCCCTGACCGTAGTGACCGCGAGCGCCGTGCGCCGATGCCGCTGGCCGAAGGCCGCGTGCGTTGCCGCACCGCCCTGGGTGCCCGTGACGGTATCGCTGCCAAGAACCTGCTGGGCGCGATCCTCAACGAAGGTGGCCTGGCCCGTGACGCCATCGGCCGTATCCAGGTGCGCGACAGCTTCAGCCTGGTCGAGCTGCCGGAAGACGGCCTGGAGAAGCTGCTGTCCAAGCTCAAGGACACCCGCGTGGCTGGCAAGCAGCTGAAGCTGCGTCGCTACCGCGAGGATTGATCCTGGCGCAATAAAAAATCCCCGGCTTAGGTCGGGGATTTTTTTGGTTCTTCACGGATTGCCGGGAAAGTCATTCTTGATCTTCATGAAAAAGAACTCGCTGTCCCGGTAGCCGTAAGCCATCCGCTTGATCACCT